>DATIKF010000178.1:0-3060 GCA_035477855.1 Dissulfurispiraceae bacterium | reverse complement strand
CTCTACCGGAATTATCGCCCAAACATGGGGCTCTACAATGAGGCAATCGCGCCTTCTGCGCATTATGTCTACTTCTGATAAAATAATCCAGTCAATACACGGAGCAACGCTTCAGGTCACTACAGGGACCGCTGGTTCGTGGGGTGTGACGGTAGGCCGACCGCTGTTTTCTTTGACGCCTCCGGCTGCTAATCAGGGGGTGTCGTATGACTTCGCTCAAATAGGCATGCCGCAGCTTTCATCGAGAGCGTGTTTGTGGTGGACATCGTGGACGGCGGCAACTGCATCTGGTGTGCTTCAGGCTAAGGTACAGATAATAGCGGGATGAAAGATTGCGGGTTCATCAGGCGCGGTGATTATGCCGCCAGTCGATATTCACGATGGGGCGCGACTCGTGTTGCTGAATACGGCGAGGGATACCAGGCTCCGCCGATAGTTGAATATTTGTTTTGCCCGGAAGAAGGAACGGCACACGAGGTTTCTGGAGTAATCGCCTCGCTTTCTTCGATGACTGGAGCTTGTGGTTATTTTGCCGGGGCGTCTGGAGTGGTCGCTGCACTCTCTTCAGCGAGCGGTACGGCCACTAAAATTTCGCTTATATCCGGCGTGGTTTCCGTGCTGTCGGGGGCAAGCGCAACCATAAGCTATTGGCGGGCGGTCGCCGGTGCAATAGCGGCTATGTCGGGCGCTACCGGATCGATTGCGCAGGTATTTGGCGCTAGTGGTATAGTTCAGGCTTTTTCTGGTGTCAATGGTGCGATTACCTTGGTGCCCGGTGCCATACAAATATCTGGTGCCATTGCGGCCGTTTCTCGGGTTTTCGAGCTGTTCCGGTATCTGAATCCGCAGACTGGATATTCTCCAATCGTCCAAAGTATTACAGGCGATTCGCTGGTGTCTACAAGCGCCTTGGGATTGTCTGCTGTGTCTACTTCTGTGGTGGGCGACTCCGGCATGGCGACAAGTGCCGTGTATTACTCTTTGATTTCGACGGGGGTTGATAGATGATTTATGTTGGACAAAATTCCTTCCGTATCACCGTCGAGACTGGCATTGACCTGTCGGGAGTAAGCTCCAGCCAAATCTACATGAGGTATTTTTCGCCGACTCTCAGCACGGGGGCCTATGTAGCTACGGTTTCGGTATCGACCGCCGGGACAATCTATTACGACATGACCTCCACCGATTCTCTCGCCACGGGCGTGTGGACGTTCTGGGCGCACGTTACCCACGGTGACAACCGCGTGTCTATCGGGGAGCCGTTCTACGTCACCGTTAGCGAGGAGGGCAAGGCATGATTATAACTCGCGCCGAAGTCAAGACATATTTAGGGATTAACAGCACCACCACGGACGACATTATCGACGCTTATCTCCCCGCGGTGATTGACGAGTTCTTCCAGTACACCAACAACTATTTCAAGTCTGATTCCGCGCGGTATTCCGGATATGTTTCTTTTTCTTCTGCCGGAACGGCAACGCTCCCGTCGAACGAATGGGAGGCGGATTATGACTTTTACGCCGGGGACGAGATTTATGTCCACGGCTCGGTGCGGAACGATGGGCCTTATACTATTTCAAGCCTGACTACAGGCGTGATGACGATCTCGACTACGGCAACCCTTAAAGCCGAGGACGAACTTGTACCGTGCGACGTATTCAAGGTTGCATTCCCGATTTCGGCAAAGCCGGTATTGGCGCAGATGATTAAATTCAAGATGGACAACCCTCTTGGCGTGCCGCCGTCTGAGCGGTTGGGCGATTACTCCGTTACCTACGCCGAAACCGGGATGCAGGGAGGCTATCCTGACGGCATAGCTTCCGCGATTAAAAAATACTGCGTGGTTCGCTTCGTATGATTCAGAACTACTTCAAGCAATCGGTGCTGGTGCAGACTCCAACAAAGTCGATCAGCACGACCACGGGGGAAACAGTGGAAACGTGGTCCACAGGAACGACCGTCAAGGCGTCGATTCGTCCGCTATCGCTGGACAAGCAATACATCCAAAACAAGTCTTATGCGCTGGTAACACACCGGATGTATTCGACGTATCTGCCAGACGTCAACGATAGGGTGTACTACGACAGCCGTTATTATCAGATCATGTCAATCATCGATCCCATGACAATGGGGCGCTTTTATCAGGTTGATATGCGCCATGTCAGTTAAGTGGTACGGAGATAAAGTCATCAAGGCGCTTGAAAACGCGAACGAGGCGGGATTGGTCGCCGTTGCTATTGACATAGAAGGGCAAGCAAAGCTTTTGACTCCGGTGGATACCGGGAGGCTTCGGCAGTCAATAAGCTATGCCACGAGCACGCGCCGGCCCGTGAGGAAAGACGGCGTTACCACTTCGCCAAAAAAGGGCGAGGCAATCATAGGCACGGCGGTTGAGTACGCGCCGCATGTTGAGTTCGGAACTCGTAGAATGAGGGCGCAATCTTTTCTCCGCAAGGCGGTGGACGAGCGCAAGGGGCTTATCAACGCAATCTTTACCCGTACATTCATAAGGGTTATGCGGGGCGTGAAATGATAGAAACTGAACTCCGAAAGATGCTCGTCCCGTCATCGTCAGCAATTCCGCAGATAGGCAACCAGCTCTATCTCGGTTTTATACCGTCGTCTATCACTTCTACGGCACTCCCGTTTGCGGTGATGTTCTCGATTTCGCGCGACGAAATGGACGAGGCTGAAGTGGCGCTCGAAAGGATTCAGTGGTCCTGCTATGCCGATACTATGTCTTCCGCGACTGAAATAGCAGACGCGATTAAGGACAAGGTAAAGCGCTTTTATGGTCCGCCGGTAACGGGAAGCACTTATACAATCGTTAATACGTACTACGACAATATGGTCTATTTATATGACGATGTAATTCACAAGCATGTCAAGATTCTTGATATGCTGATTCGATACAGGAGATAACAAAATGGCATACCAGACAAGGGCGCATTCAGACGCCTTCCTCATGGGTTCGGCCCGGATGCTCATACCCTCGTCTTCGGGCGGGTATGTGGACCTCGGCGCGGCTCGCGGGATTAAACTTACCGAGGCGTGGGACTC
>DATIKF010000177.1:0-2912 GCA_035477855.1 Dissulfurispiraceae bacterium | reverse complement strand
CGAAAGATCGATGTCACGCTGCAAAACAGCAGACAACCGAAGGCCGAAATGTCGCCGGATGTAGAAGCGGAAAGAATTTCGGCTCGGGGAGAGTATTTTTGTACTTGACAGGAACCCTATATGGATGACCCCCCCGCTTGTCCCCGTGTGCGTATGGCGTCGTGGTGATGGACGCATGGAATCGAAACCCAGCGGGAGGAATCACAGTCTGGAAGAGATCGCGGCAAGGTGGTGCGAGGCTCCCTGTAGTCGGAATTATCGGACTTGTGACAAATCTTCCACGGAGTGGTTGAAATGGTATGCCGGTGGGGCTAACCTAAGTAAGAAGTAAGGGGCGGATGTCTTGCCTGGAGTGACGCTGTGCTGTACGATGATGCCCATCAATTCTTTGGCTGGCCTGACCGCCCGCAGGTCTTTGACCCCCAGGGCGCGGGATCGCGCGTCTATGCGGATGAGGTGAAACGCAAGGTTGCGGAGGAACTACGGCGTCGGTTTCCGAACTTGACTGTGGAGGCCGGAGTCCTTACGGCGGATCCCAATTCCGATAACACCGAAGCCCCCATCGCTATCGTCTGTGAGTTTCGCAGCGGTGCGAGCGAAGAGGCACTGAGGCAAGCCCATCGTCTGGCGTGGAACTTCTCTCGCACAGCGCTGCTGATCACCCTGGAGCCGCATCGCCTGCTGGCGTGGTCATGTTGGCTTGATCCACAGCAGAAAGACGAATTCAAACAGATTCGAGAGTTGCCTGAATTGCCGAGAACTCCCGGTGCCCCACTGAGCGAGATGCAATCCAGTGTGCGTGACCTCCTCCATTGGGTTAGTCTCATCACAGGTGACTACCTCAAACAGCAACCGAAGAGTTTTCCCCGTGACGGGCGGGCCGATGCGCTGCTGCTGGAGAATCTGAGAAGCGTCCGTCAGGAGTTGCGGTCTCTTGGGCTTGAGCGTGAATACTGTCACGACTTGCTGGCGCGTATCATCTTCGCCCAGTTTCTGTTTCATCGCAAAGATAGCGATGGCCGTCCATTCCTGGACAGAAATCTCCTAAACGGACGTTGCGAGGGCGAACTGACGCGAGTCCACGAAGGCCTCGGCAGCATTCTTGCCGACGGCGACGAAACATACCGGTTCTTTCGTTGGCTTGATGGACGGTTCAACGGCGACCTTTTTCCCGGCAAAGAGAACCAGAGTGATGCGGAACGCAATGAGGCGTGGCGTCAGGAGAAGGAGGCAGTTACCAAGAACCCCAACATCCTCTCGCTGCTGGCGAAATTCGTGTCGGGCTCGCTGCAGCTCAAGGATCGTCAACTGACGCTCTGGCGAGAATACTCCTTCGACGTCATCCCGCTGGAATTCATCAGCAGCATGTATGAGGAGTTCCTGACGGAAGACAAAGGCAAGGCCAAAGCCTACTATACTCCGCCACACCTGGTGGATTTTGTACTCGACAGCGTCTTGCCCTGGAACGATGACGACTATGACCTGAAAATCCTGGACCCTTGTTGTGGGTCGGGGATCTTCCTCGTGAAGGCGTTTCAGCGTCTCATTCACAGGTGGCGTCGCGCGCATAATCGGGAGCCGCTCGTGTCCGACCTGAAGCCACTCCTGGGGAACAACCTCTGGGGTGTCGACCGCGATCCGGAGGCTGTACGCGTGGCGTGCTTCAGTCTGTACCTGGCGATGGCAGATGCCATTGAGCCGAGATACTACCTGAAGCGAGAGAAGGTCTTCCCGCGATTACGAGGTATTCGGTTGCTGCATCGCGATTTCTTTGATGAGGAGACTGCCGGCATCCAAACGCCCAAGGAGTCAGAGCAGCCGGAAGACGAGGAACTCAAGTTTGATCTCGTCATAGGCAACGCGCCATGGGGAGACAATTCCATCAAAGACACTTCTGATTACGCTCCCGTCTCGGCGGCTTCCGTGGCAAAACCGGTACGAAAGTCCAAGAACAAACCGGCAGTGCAGCCAAAGAAAGCGGAGGTGTGGGCGAAAGAACATGGTTGGCCCGTGGCAAACAACGACATTGGTCCTTTGTTTCTCGCCAAGAGCGGATCGCTGGCAAAACAGGATGGACAGATTGCCATGGTGCAGCCAGCGTCCACACTTCTCTACCAACGGGCAAGGCCCGCCGTAGACCTGCGCCAGAAGTTATTCTCCAGCTTTACTTTCGACGAAATCGCGAATTTGTCTGCGATCAGGTTTGAGCTTTTTGGCGAAGCCGTGGGACCTGCGTGTGTGGTGGTGTTCCGTAAGGGCAGACCCGCTCCACAAGAGACGTTTCTCTATTTCTATCCCAAGCCTCTGCGCGACGATCAAGCCAGCAAGCGGTTCATTATCGAACCCCAAGATGTGAACCAGATCACACACGCGGAGGCCGAGAATGACCCCCTGGTTTGGGTGACTCTCGCTGTGGGAGCAAGACGAGACTTGGAACTTGTTCGTCGGCTTGCATCGCTACCTTCGCTGGCCAAACTGCACGCGGATGCGAAAATCCTAAAACGGGAAGGTATCATCCGAGGAAACCGTCGGCGACTCGAAGATGTCCTTGTTGGGAAACCCTTCTTCCGAGCAAGTCGGTTCCCAGCCAGTGCATTCCGTGAGTTGAATGCAGATGAACTCGAAGAGCGCTTTGATGGATATGTTCATGACCGCGACTCCTGCGATCCCGAACCGTTCAAACTCCCCCAACTGCTGATCAAGCAGACTTGCCGGGTCAAAGAAGGCAGATTCCGTGCGGCGCTTGTTCGTTCCAGCGATCCGGAGTGGGGGGGAATGGCACTTCCATAAGAGCTATGTCGTATTGAGCAGGCGTGCTTTGGCGACAGATCGAGGCTCGGTCAGGTACACCTGTTTCTTGGGTCGTCTCTTCACCGCCCGCGGCTCGACGCGGTCGGGGCGGTTGTTGACGC
>DATIKF010000176.1:0-3167 GCA_035477855.1 Dissulfurispiraceae bacterium | reverse complement strand
TTGATGGTGTCGAGCATCACCCGGAACTCGGCCAAATCAAACGTGCCATCGAGTCCTTTTGCTGCCTTCCATTGGGCCTTGAGGCCGGTAATCAGCAGCGAGTCGGGGAAAATCGCTGTATCGGTGTCGTTGGTGAACCGTGGCAGTCGCTGGTTGACCGAGTTGATCACCCAGCCATTCGAAATGTATTCCAGCGAAAACAGCAACCCATTCGGAGGCGGTGGGTTGATGAGAATCTGGTTTTCTTGGATGCGAAACCGCTGACGGGGGCCAGCGTACACAATCCCCGACTTGAACGATTGCCAGTCTTGCGGGGATTGCGGGCCAAGCAGAGGCCATCGATTCGTGCGATCCCACTCGGTCTGTGGAATCTCGCTCAACCAGTCAGAGGGTAGGTCGTAGGCAACCTGTGAAAACTGGAACGATGCGCCGGTGAGCGTTTCGGTCATCGGCATATTGAGCGTGACCTGATTCGCGCCTACGCTTGTGACCTGTGCAAATGGTGTCGTGCCTGGCCCGTTCACGCTGAACTGTGGCGTAATGCCAACAGTCGAAGGGATGCCGGTGATGACGTTGGAGCCTGCAACCGTGTTGCCGGTTTGGTTGATGGCAACGGTCGTGAGGATGTGCTCACGGTTCAGTCGTTGCCATTGGGCCTGGCGGGACAAGTCCACCCCGAGCCGGTTCAGCAGGGCCAGAAGCTGGCGTATCTGCGGGTCTGTCGATCCGGCCACCGTTTGGGGCCGTTGGATCATCAGTTCATCACATACCTGCTGAACAAGCTCTAGGAGTGTCATGCTACCTCGGTTTCATCTTCTTTGCGAGGCCGTCCGCGCCTCGGTGCGACTTCCTGCACCATGGCCTTCAAAGCCTCGATTTCATCCCGCAAACGCTGATTCTCAGCCGCTTGCGCCGTTTCAGCCGCCGTACCAGCAGCCGCTTTCAAATACGCTTGAGCCTTTTGGCGAAGTTCAGCAAAGCCCATGCCCATCTTTTGGCAGGACATATCCGACAATTCGGCCAGTTGCTCTACTGTGTGCACCTCGAAATACTTGGCCTCTTTCACCTGCGACCGGGTGATCTGGGGCCATTGCTCCAACGGTGTACCGAAATGGCCTGTGGCCTGTTGCCGCTGGAAAATCTCCCACTCGCGGGGGTACATCCGAATGTCGTGCTCTTTGGCGACACGCTCGACCACGTTAGACGCATCACCCGGAATCATCTTGCGAATGTGGGGCAGGTCTTTGAAAATCGGGCGGCCTTGCTTTTCGGACTCGGCTTTGATTTCTACGGCTTCGGAATAGAACTGAACGAATACGCCAGATTGAGGATTGCTCATTGTGAGTCCCCTTCAACAATAGTCCAGTCATCGGCCAACATGTCGGTTTGGCTGGCCAGCCAGGGCACTCGGGCACCCGGCGTGTTTTGTGCATCTGTGGGGTAGTTCAGGTACAGGTAGGGCAGGGTCATCTTGGAATGGGCATCCGGCACCTGCATCTCCAACCACATGCCCTTGCCGTTCCAGCCGGAGCGAGAAACTTTTTTGCCATTTTTCAATGCCTTGATAGCATCGCCGAAATTTAAGCCTTGAGGATTGCTCATCTTTGCTCACTTGGAAAAATACCCCGAAGGGCGGGAAAAGGGGAGGCCGAAGCCTCCCCGGTAGTTTACACGCTTGCGGCGCTCATCCAGCCAAAATCGCCGGTGTTCATGGCGACCGGAGGCGACAGGTACGTACCAGCCGAAGCTGTGGCGAGGAAGGTCGTCGCGTTGACGGTGCAAACCGCCGTGCTTGCCGGAATGCTGGCGTTGGCCTGCACATACACATACCGGCGACCGTTGGAGCCAAAACGCTGTTCACCCAGACGGGCATCGAGCACGGAGCCATCTGCACGCTGTTGGGCGGTCGTGATGGTGTTGAAGTCAGCGCCGATATTGGGCGTTACGGAATATGGAGCAGCCATTTCAATGTCCTTTTGTGTGGAGATTATAAGGCATAGACTAAAATTAGTCAATCAATCCGCTAAAACTCCCTGGTACTGAGCGCCCGAGCAGGTCAGCGCACCAGCCCAGCCCATCAGACGCACGATGGCGTCCTGGTTGACCGACTGACGATCGCCACCGATCGGGGCGAAGTTGCGCTCACGGTGCGGACGGAACTTCAGGTATTTCGTGTTGATGAAATACATCCGGTTGGCAGGAGACGAGCCACCGATACCGCCGTCGAGGTACACGTCGCAGTTGAAGCCTGCGCCGAAATACTTGAGGGAGGTAAAGCCAGAACCGCCCGAGTCGGTCGAGCCGATGCGCTGGATGGCTTGCAGGCTTTCCAGATACAGGCGGTAGTAGTTGTTGTCGGCCACGATCATGTCGGGACGGTCGGTGCCGCGAACCAACTGCACAGCCACACGGTTCATGTAGCTCTGAATGTTGGCCGAAGTCGCAGCCGCGCCGCCGTCGGTCGTTGCGTCAAACGCCACGTTACGCCAGAAGGCCCAAGTTGCGCGGTTGATGCCGCCGTAGGTGCCGGAGCCGGGAGTGGTGGAGATGGCAGCAGCCAAACCCACGATGTCCTTGCCGCCGTTGCCCGTTCCGTCAGAATACAGGCCTGCGCTGATTTGGTTCATCAGTTGGGCTTCTGCAACCTGAATGCGGCCTTCCAGCAGGTCGATGATCTGCTCTTTGCCCGAGTTTTGCAGCATTTCCAAACCGCTGATCGACACGGCAGCAGCGTACTGCTTGATGTCGAACTGAGCAGCAGAGATGGGGCTGTTCGGGGTAATGTCGATGGTGTCATAGCCCGAATACGAACCCGCGTTCAGGGTGTTGGCGTCGTTATACATGATCTCTTCCAAGATCACGTTACCACCCGAGAAGGGCTTGACGTTGCCACGCTCGCGCATTTTCATGAGCAGGGCGTTGTTGCGGGTGACGTTATCGGCCAGCGAAGAACCACGGGCCTGAATGGTCGTGGTGATTATATCAGATAGGCCTGCGAAGGTAGTCATGATTCAATTCCTTTTCAATTGTCAGCAAATTGCGCCGCGAGAATATCTCGCAACGAACCGGTTACTGGCTGACTCCCGGCACCGATTGGGCTTGAACCTTTCACCCCGACTGCGGCGGTTTTCGCTCGCTGGGCTTGGGCCTGTTCCAATGCTTTGCGC
>DATIKF010000175.1:0-4216 GCA_035477855.1 Dissulfurispiraceae bacterium | reverse complement strand
CTTCGCCGGGCGGGCGGGCACGCAAATTGGACCTCGTCGTGGCTGAGCCCGCCGCAGAAACCGCGCGGCCTGACCTCACCCGCCTCCGGTTGTGTGTAGAAAACAAGTCTGTCGTCACTGCGCACCGTAACCGCACGAACCCGTCCGCTGCAACCGGTTGTTAGCTGAACTCAGCCGCAAGAGGGTCCTGGAAGCACGCGGCCCGGCTGACGAAGCCTTCTGGCGAACATACCTAGAACGAGACAAGATGGGCTTTGCCCTTGCTCGTCAATGGTGCGGCGAGAAGGAAGCTGCGGAGTTTGACGAGATAAGAGCACTTCGCGAGGAAATCCGCCGGTTGGAGGGCTTGGTGGAAGATACGGCACGGTGGCTCGATCACAATCGGCATCCGGTTAAGGCTGGTATGCTGAGGGAGGAACTGTGCCGCCGCGGGGGTGTCGGGTCAGAGAAGTAGACGTGATTGAGATCCGTAATGGGCCGTGTGCCATTAGTGCCGTTAGTGCCATTGCATGTAGGAGTACCCGGTCTTGTCCGTGCCGAGATGGATCATGCTAATGGCGCCCGTCACACCACCCCCCCGGCCTAACGGCTCACAAGGCACTGATGGCACAATGGCACATCTTGTTTCATCTCATATCTTGTCCCAGCAACCTCTTAGGGATGCCGGTCTTCCTACCTTGGTGATTTACTCGACCGGCCTGGTATCGCCCCATTTACACATTAGACTGCGCGACCAACATCCCCCTCTGGCCCCGCCTAGGAGCGATGGGATCGGACAGGGAAGGAGGCTGATACGTCTCCTCGTGTCTACGTCGCTCCTGAAGCTTGTTGGGGGACTCAGAATCTCGTATGCCACAGCGCGATTCTTGTCCAAGGGACGGGTCTGCCCAGAAATGTGGCAGGATTCGACTGCGGTGGCGGCAAATGTTAGCCATACCGTCTGCCAGTTTATGGCGGTTTAACGAAGACCGAGCAGTTTGCCCCTGGTATCTCGGCGAGGTCTTCAATAAGCTTGAGAAGCCCTGCGGAGTGTGAGGCCGGATGCTATCTTACGACGAAAAGCTGGCAATCATCAGAAGCATTTCCACGGAGCAGGAACTCAGAATGGATCTCATTCTTCCCCTTCTGAGAGAGATGATACAACACGGCGAAGTGCACCATGTACATGGGTCAGATGAACTCGGCAAGGATATGGTACTGGTCGAGCGCGATACCTGGGGAGACCGCAGTTACACCGCTGTGATCGTCAAGAGGGGAGACATCACTGGCGCTGCAACTGGTAGTGGGAAGTGGCGCGTTAAGGTCCCCGAGGTTGTGAACCAAGTCGTCTTAGCGATACACTCAGGCTTCCATTGTCTCATTCAGAAGCGCAAAGTAAGCTTCTCAAAGATAATGATCGTCACGAACGGCTCGATCTCACAGAGTGCAGCTAGCGTCCTCATTGAGACGGCTAGTAAGCATGGATTGAACAACATTACGTTTAAGAAGGATATGGACCTTGTCGAGCAAGTCGACCAGCACCTACCTGCATTCTACCAGTTTCGCAGTGGTCTTGTGACGCGATACATGCAGGCCCTCAGAGACAGGTGCGCTCGATTGGATGAGCTGAAACGAATAAGCAGGTACTCAGGCGACCCTAAGGCTGTCTTGGACGTGTTCGTACCACCCGTTCTTCGAAGAATCAAGAAAGAAATCAGGGACGGAGAAGCCAAGACTGTCTCAGTCCTCGAAACGCTGGGAAAACTGGTGTTTCAAGAGCACAACATTATTGTCGTGGGCGGACCAGGATCCGGGAAATCTACGCTGATCAGAGCACAAGTGGGTAAGATGATTGACTCCAACTCCCGGGGTCGCGCCACCAGATTGCCCATCCTGGTTAGAGCCTCCAAGCTGGTCGGCTTGCAGGGAGGCTTGAGCGAACGACTAGAGGCCTGCATCAGAACCGAGTTTGATCTGAAGGAGTTCTCCATCGCAGTTCATCTTCAGGACCCTCAGACTGTGGTATTCGTATTCATTGACGCACTAGATGAGGTATTGTCAGATGGTGACCGCCGGCTGGTCTGTGGTCTTCTTGAAGATTTCGCAGAGTTGCACCCTCGCCACAAGATAGTACTGGCGACACGCGAATCAGTTGGCCTGGATTTTTCACTCCTGAGATCCTTCAGGAAGTGGCAGTTATGTACATTCAATCACAAACAAGTGACTGCGTTCATTGAGAAATGGTTTCGATCCCAAGAGGACCACAACCAACGCCTCTTGTCGGCTCTAAAGGATCACGATCTTCTCAGCAAGCTCCCCACCACTCCTCTGGTCCTAACACTCCTAGCCATCCTGTTTGAGTCCAAGTCATGGGCTGAGGTACCGGCTAACCTCTCAGAACTCTATCAGATGTTCATGGATTTGCTGCTTGGAAAATGGAATCTAGATCGTCAGGCCGATACGATGTTCATGGCAAACCACAAGGAGTACGTGCTCGGAGAGATCGCACGAACGATGCACGCCTCTAGGTCCAGTTCGATGACGATTGAGGACTTCAAACAAGTTGTCAAGAACGCTTTGGGCGAACTTGGAATACCTCAAGACGTGGAACCATTCGCCCAAGAGCTGTTTGATCAGACAGGTCTAGTTGTGATGAACGAATTCAACGAGGTCGAGTTTCGGCATCTTTCCTTCCAGGAGTACCTTCTCGCTGTTCGGCTGGATCGGCAGAGTTGTGAACTGGTAGAGAAGCAGTTAGTGGATTCCGTAGGTGACGAATGGTGGTTTCAGGTTCTGTACTTCTACATGGGGTTGCGCAAGGAAGCCACCAGACTTCTTGAATGGACATCAACCAAGATAGGCTTGTTGGACCCCTTCCCATCTCTGATCGCGTCGGCGAAGTTCGGATACCTACTGCAGGCCTCATACCTGGCCCCAGCTGAAATCAGGAGAGCTTGTATGAAGAATCAGGTCAAAGTCTTTGCCCGGCAGATCCTCAAGCTTCTTTCTGACATCGATCAAGGAAGACTACGTGCAGACATTCCGCCCATTATAGTGTTGGTGACCTTCATGGAGTTCTTCAAACTATGCTATCAATCAAAATTCCTGGCAACCCTCTACGACGAAGCGATGCGTGGATTAGTCGAGGAGGGAGGAAAGAGCCAGGAGGAAGTCCTTACTCTGCTGCTTGCTGCTTCCCTGGTAGCCGAAATCGGCGACGTCGATGCGCTGGAATCAGTCATGGAACCGGTGAAACCACATGCCATTCTGCACTTGGCTCTTGACTACCAACTGTCTAAGCTGCTACTAGACGACAAGCCTACTCGGGCCTATCTTAAGCAACTGCTAAGGCAACTGAGAACTCGTATGAGGAGGGGTCACAACGTGTACGAGTTCTTCTACCAACGACCCAGAGCGAAGGTACCGGAGATCGCCGCAACCTGCGAGAGTGCCGAGGATGATCCCGGGTCAAGAGAGCCACATGACTAAGCGCGGAGCGGTTCATTTAGGACGCCTTGCCATCACACGGTGGCCGAGTCTAGACTTTCGGGTCGGGGGCCACCCTGGAGCTCCACCAACAGGGGGATAGAGGATGACTCCGCAGGCGTTGGGTGTTAGTGATGAGCGATTATGTCAGTAACCTTTTCCTGCTTCGGCAACGGGCCGGGTGCCTTAGTCTGTGTATTCCGACGCAAAGCGACCACCCGTTACGATTCATTCCGACCACTCATTACGATCCAAAGCGACCACCGTTTACGACCGAACCGACCACTCGGGTATCTGAGGTAGCAGGCGGGACATCGTAGCAAGTCGGGGGAGCAGGCGCACGGACAGGCCTTTCAGACGGCGCCAACAGAACTTCCGCGTTGGTCAAGGACGCGGAAAGGATGGTGGTGTCAAGGCCGGTTGGATTGTGACCCGGTTTGGCTGTCGTTGTTATACGATCATGACAGTGGTCAACTGATAAGGGAAAATGTCAGTATGGGAGGACTGACATTGACCCAGGAGGAGCAAGCCAGGTTGAAGGTGCTGAACATCGTACTGCAGGATCAGATGGGGGTCAGGGAGGCGGCTCATGTCCTTGGGTTGAGTGAACGTCACGCGTGGCGAATCCTTGCGGCCTACAGGAGAGATGGCGCCGCTTCACTCACCCACGGAAACCGGGGTCGTCAGCCGGCCAACGCTATCGGCGAGGGGATCAGGCGACAAGTGTGTGCGCTCGCCACGAGGAGCTATC
>DATIKF010000174.1:0-1942 GCA_035477855.1 Dissulfurispiraceae bacterium | reverse complement strand
ACCTGAATGAGTGGCATAAAAGCCGCTTTAATTAATATAACTACTTGACAATACAGGTCAATCGTGGTATTCACCTGTCCCAGAAATGACACCTGGGAGGTGAAGATGCGACCTGTAGAATTTATCATCCAAGAGGGCGACGAACATTTGACCAGCCATTCGGGTCTGGCCTTGATCGGCGCCTTGATTAAACGCATGCAACTGGAGGCTCGTATCAACGCAATGACGCTGCCCGGATGCCGGGAGCCCAAGATCGCCCATAGCGATATCGTGAAATCGATGATCGGATTGTTGTGCATGGGAAAGCCGGACTATGACGCGATTGAGGCGTTTCGTGACGTTCCTTTTTTCCGTTACAGCCTCGGCATTGAGCAATGTCCTTCCAGTCCGACCCTCAGACAGAGGCTGGATGTGGTGAACGGGGCGTTTGATCGGATCGTCAAGGAGGAGTCGGCGCGATTGATCCGTAAGACGGCGCCCGGCATTGGAACGGTATCCACCCGCAAGGGCAATCTGGCGGCATTGGACATCGATGTCAGCCCTTTCGATAATTCCAAGACGAAGAAGGAAGGGGTTTCGAGGACATACAAGGGTGTTGACGGATATGCTCCGATTTTTGCCTATCTTGGTCGGGAAGGATACCAGGTCAATGTCGAGTTTCGGGAAGGGAGTCAACATTCTCAGAAGGAGACGCCGGCGTTTCTGAGGGAATCGATACGGTATGCGAAGATGATCACGGATAAAGGCATCCTGGTCCGCCTGGATGCGGGGAATGACAGTTTGGACAACATTGCCATCTGCATCGAGGAAAGGGCCGACTGGCTGATCAAGCGGAACCTTCGCCGGGAGGGTGTTCAGGAGTGGCTGAAGATTGCCCAGAAAAAAGGCCAGAAAGCGGTCTCCCGTGAAGGGAAGTCTATCTGGCGCGGGGAGACGCATCGCCTCGCGGATGGTTTTGCCGCACCCTTGCGGATTGTTTTCGAGGTGACGGAGCGGACGATGAAGGATGGCCAATGTCTGCTGATTCCTGAGGTGGAAGTGGATACGTACTGGACTTCTCTTGGGGACGATCCCTACGATGTGATCCTGTTGTACCAGGATCACGGGACCTGCGAGCAGTTTCATTCGGAGATCAAATCGGATATGGATCTGGAGAGACTGCCGAGCGAACATTTTTCCACCAATTCCGATATCATGATCCTGGCCTTGATGGCCTACAATCTGCTCAGGCTTTGCGGACAGGAGAGCCTTCGTGAAGACAATGGCAACCTGGAAAAGCGGGCCTCCCATCGAAAGAAGGCGCAGCGACGGCGCTTGCGCACGGTGATGCAGGATCTTATTTATATGGCCTCCCGGATCAGCTTCCATGCCCGGCGGATGTATATGTCCTTCGGTCGTTACAATCCCTGGTCCGAAGTATGGCAAAACCTTTATCGGGGATTTATGATTCCCATCACGTAGGAGGATGATCAAGGGGCGATTTGCCGAGTTTCTCAGCGATGGTTCTACAGAAAGAGGGAGAGGTGCATCTGAAAAATGCCTTTTCTCAGCGCTTTTGACAATTCGGAGCATCTTATCCCTTGTTGACCGCCATTGATGGCCTGATGCTGAGCAGGCCACGCCATCTTTAACGCATGGCGCCGGAGTCAGGTGCCGATTTTTAAGCTTTTCACGCAATAAGCACATTTAATGCCACGGATTCAGGATATATTAAATCCCCATCAGCGCTTTATCGGCTATGGGGATACCTGCGCGGAGTTATATTCTTAGCAGTCAGGTTATGTCAAGGATTAGTTTATACGTGATATAAAGTTCTCAAAAATTACAATCATTGTTGTACGTCGAGATCTTTGATACATTGTCCAAACCGGTTTTTTTGCACATGTTAGAAAAATGAAAAATCCATGAATTGACATAAACTTACAAAAAATATATTTTAAAC
>DATIKF010000173.1:0-24874 GCA_035477855.1 Dissulfurispiraceae bacterium | reverse complement strand
ACTCTTGATGCAAAATGCACTGCCAAAAACGACTCTCTCAGAGGCTCAAGAATCGAAAAACTCGGGTCAATCCATGTCAGAACATCCCCCGAAATTGACCCTGCTGAGCCGCAGAGGGACTTTTTCAGCAGCCTGCTAAGCTTTCACCTGCCACAGCGGGGCCGCCGGAAAACAGGACTAATCCGAAAATCGTTAATACTGACAACAAAAAAACCTTCTGGCTATAGCCACTTCTGTTGGTCATTATCGCTCCTTCTTTTCATATGCGCGCCTGACGGCGCCTTCTCCGGCGGAATCCGCCACCGCCGAAGATCAAAAGCAAAAACAAGTATTATCCCGAAATTGTCATGAGCGTTTGCATTGTTTCTGTCACTCCCGCGCCTGTCCTGTCAGGGATGTCCCATGAGAATTCCGGGTTCATATCATAGTGTTTAAGCGCACAAACCGTGCCAAGCCGGTTGTCGACAAGACAGGATGCGCTATGATGCTGAAATCATGGGAACTTCAGAGAGCACTGCAATAGGGGAATGATACTGCGGGAGGCTGCGCCTTCCGACATGTCAGGAGACTCCTGATATGTCAGGCATTCTTCATGTTTCGTTCGATGCCCAGTTTTTGCATCCTCGATGAAAGCGTCTTCGGATTGATGCCTAAAATAGCTGCTGCACCGCCCTTGCCGCTTATCCGCCAGCCCGCGGCGTCCAGCACCTTGATGATGTGCTTTTTCTCCATTCCATGGAGTGTGCCTGCGGGGTCTTTCTCTCTCTGTGATGTCTCCGGTACATCAAGGGACAGCGACTGTCCCATAGTGACGATCATCGCGCGCTCGACCACATTTCTCAATTCCCTGACGTTGCCCGGCCAGGGATAAGCCTGCATGGACTGGATGTGCTTCAGCGGAATTGACTCGATCCGTTTGCCCATGCGCTCACTGAACTGCTTGACAAAAAACCATATGAGAGGGGCTATATCTTCCCGGCGGTCGCGAAGAGGTGGTATCTGAATCTGAAAAACATTCAACCGGTAGTAAAGGTCTGCCCGAAACCTGCCGTCAGCAACAGCCTCTGCAAGATTGCAGTTCGTTGCTGCTATGGTTCTGACGTTGACCTTAATGGTATGTGGGCTGCCCAGACGCTCAAACTCACCGCTCTCCAGCACCCGAAGCAGCTTGGCTTGGAGCTCATCAGGCAAGGAATCGATCTCATCCAGAAAAATAGTTGAGTTGTCCGCAAGTTCAAAACGGCCTAATTGTTTCGACAGCGAGCCGGTATATGCACCCTTCTCGCGCCCAAAGAGCTCACTTTCGATGAGGGTTGGCGGCAGGGCGGCACAGTTGACTTTAATCATGAGCATGTCCTTGCGAGTGCTCATGGAATGCAGCGAATGAGCGACTAATTCCTTTCCTGTGCCTGTCTCCCCCTGGATCAAAACCGTCGCGTCTGTCGGCGCCACCTGTTCTATCTGCTTAAAAACGACACGGATCGCTTCACTATTGCCTATGATCTCTTTGTGGGCGTGAATCCGACCAACTTCTTGACGCAAATAGACATTCTCCAGGCGCAATTTTTCCTTGAACCGTTCGAGTACGATCTTTGTCTCTTCGTATTTTATTATTTCCTCTGCGAGCTGTTCATTTGATTTCTTCAATTCCGCGGTTCGCTCGAGCACCTGTTGTTCCATCGCTTCATTAGAAGTCATGAGCTCGGTCTGCATCTTTTTTAAAATCGTAATGTCCTGCGCGAAGACAAGGCAGGCGTTCAGATCCTTCGACACGAAAACGGCTGCTCCGTAGATATGGTCATGAATCGCTATCTCGCAATGAAAAGAGCACGGCTGCGCTCCCTGCCGCACGCTCTCAACGGCATCGGGCAGGTTAGCGGGAACAAACATGCCGATCGTGCCGCCGTTTTCTTCCAGTGCTTTGCGCGTCGATTCATTGAAATAGAGAGGCAAGCCCTGGAAATCAAACTCCATCACCGGGTTGGGATTGAATTGGTGAATTAAGGCGAGATGTTTAATCTTGCAGTCAGCCTGTACGTGCTCGGTAACATCGGACAGCACTGCCCGGCATTCCGGTTTGCTCCCGGTCTTTCTCGCCAGAGCCATGTCAAGCCGGCCCCAGAAGGGAACGGTTCCGGTACGCAGAAACCGCAGTTCAAAGGACTGCGGCTCTTCTGTTTCAAAGAGATGTTTGCGACGCAGATAGTAGATGTCCTGATCTTCAGGGAAAATATAGGTGCTGAACGGCTGGTTGACCGCATCGTGCCGGGCGACGCCGAGCAGTTCAGCGCCGGAAAGGTTGGCTTCCAGAATCAGACACTTTTCGCTGATGGTGAAATATCCCACCGGAGCCAGATCATACAGTTCGAAATACCGCGCTCGGGACGCCTCCAGTTCGGCCTGGATAGTGCGCAGCTCCTCGTTCTGCATCTCCAGCTCGATCTGGTGTACCTGCAGCTCATGAAGCAGGCGATGCGATTCTTCAGGCGACATGGCAGTCGTGCTCTCAGCCTGACGCACGTGCGCCACAGCCTCGGCTATCCGGCGAAGTGAAAGCATTTTGTCCGAAGGGGTCTCGCTGTCTGTCATGACTCACTCCTCCCGTATTTGTCGTTCCGTCGTCACCAAAGCGTATGTTTCGTGCGCTTCGTTCACCAGGCCGGTGGCAGTCAGTGAAACCCTCACAATCCGGCCGTCTTTCGCAATGCGCTCAGTGAGATAGGGAACCAGAAGTTCATTATTGATGAGCAGACGCATGCTCGCCATGGATTCCGCTTGCAAGCCTTCCGGAATCAGCTCCCGCACGTTCATGGCGAGCGCCTCTTCCTCGCTCCAGCCATACAGCCGCTCGGCGCCGGGATTCCATGCCAGAATGCGGCCGTCCGGATCCTGCATGGTAATGGCATCCTGTGCATCGCGAACGACTGCCGCATGGAGACGAAGCGTCTCAGCTTCCCGTGCGAGCGCCTGCGCTCTTTTCATCTCGGAAATATCGGTGAAGGTAATAACCGCACCCTCAATGACGTTTTCGATCGTTCGGTACGGTCTGATACGGAGCAGGTACCAGGAGCCGGTCTTTGTCTGGACTTCCTTTTCCTGCGGCGCCAGCGTGTCAAGCACCTCCTGCACATCGGCCACCAGACGGTCATAGCCGACAAGATTTGAGGCAATGTGACCGACCGGACGTCCGACATCGGTGAGGATCAGGTTGATGATCGGGGTGACCGCAGGGGTGAAGCGCTGAATGCAGAGATGATGATCCACAAAGATGGTGCCGATGCCGGTACCGGCCATCAGGTTGTTCATATCGTTATTGGTCCGCGAGAGTTCGGCCACCTTCTGCTGCAGCTCGGCATTGACGGTTGCCAGCTCTTCGTTGACCGACTGCAATTCTTCCTTGGAGGTTTCGAGTTCTTCGTTGGTTGACTGGAGTTCTTCATTGACCGACTGCATTTCCTCATTGGATGATTTGAGT
Organism: Dissulfurispiraceae bacterium; assembly: GCA_035477855.1. GTDB lineage: Bacteria > Nitrospirota > Thermodesulfovibrionia > Thermodesulfovibrionales > Dissulfurispiraceae > JAAYUK01. The sequence goes on along the minus strand of DATIKF010000173.1, from coordinate 21,399 downwards.
TCTTCGTTGGAAGTCTCCATCTCCTTAAGCGTTGTCTGGAGATATTCTTCCTTTGCCCGCAGTTCCTGACTCAACACGGCAACGCGTGATTCAACGGCAGCGTTTGTTTCCGGCGGAAGAGCGGCCGGCTCGCATTGCGCAGGGATCTCCGCCGCAGCTTCTTCCAGAACGACCAGATAATAAACCGGCCCGGCATCTGCCGCAGAGGCGGACGGAACGGAACGCACCGTCAGATTGACGAGTGTATAGTCGCCGTTGGTCTTCACGCGGATACCCGGCTGGAACACGGGCTCTTTGTGGGTCGCCGCTTTATGCAGTGCCAGGGTCAGATCGCGGCGCAGTCCTTCACGAGCCATTTTCAGGATGTTGACGCTCGCCTCGCCCGGCGCCGGTTCAAGATAGCTGCCGGTGCGGCCATGGAGGTAGAGGATATCGCCGTTTTCACTGACAAGCGCTCCGACCGCGCCGAAATGGTTCAGAAGCGCCCGCTCGGTGAGTTCGCGCAGACGGAGTTTTCCTTCGTCAGGAACCGTTGCAGCCTGTCGCGGCGCGCCCGCCCGATCCGTCATGGGCGGGAGAAATTTCCCCACTCCCGTTCGAGCGGTGCTGCGGCCATCTTCCTTGCGCTGATAGAGCTTGGCCTTGCGATCGATGGTGGCATAGAGGCGCACAAAGTCGCCGACGCTTTCGGAGGTGCCGAGGAAAAGAAAACCACCCGGGTTGAGCGCATAGTGAAACAGGGGGATTATCTTCTTCTGAAGGTCTCCGGACATATAGATCAGCAGATTTCGGCAACTGATAAGATCGAGTTTCGAAAAAGGCGGATCCTTGATCACGTCCTGCTCCGAAAAGACGAGCAGATCCCTGATGCTTTTGCGGATGCGATAGGCACTGCCGTCCGCTTCACGGTCAAAATAGCGCGTCAGCCGTTCCGGTGGAACATCGGCCGCTATGCTTGCCGGGTAAAGACCGGGTCGCGCAGCCTCTATGGCACGGTTGTCGATATCGGTAGCGAAAATCTGCACCTTGAAGTTCTGTTTCAGCGTTTCGATGTACTCCTGCAGCAGGATCGCAAGGGAATATGCTTCCTCACCCGTGGAGCAGCCGGCGATCCAGACACGTATCGTTGATCCTGACGGCTTGTGCTCAAAAAGGCGCGGGATGACATGGTTTTCGAGCGCAGCAAATGCCTCCGGGTCGCGGAAAAAGTTCGTAACGCCGATGAGGAGATCGCGGAAAAGCGCCTCCAGCTCGGCCGGGGTCTGCTGCAGATAGGCAAAGTACCCATCGAGCCGGTCGATCTGATGAACAGCCATGCGGCGCTCGATGCGGCGATTGATGGTGTTCTGCTTGTATTGGGAAAAGTCGTGACCCGTATGGGATCGCAGCAGGATGAATATCTTTTTCAGAGCGTCTTCGGTCTTGGGAGGCTGGGGCGAGACCGGGCGGAACGCTTTTCCGAAGACATGAGCGGCATAGGCAATAAGCTGCGCCGGCATCTCGGCAGGCGGCAGTACAAAATCCACCAGACCGGTTGCAATGGCGCTGCGCGGCATGCCGTCGTATTCGGTGGATTCAGGGTTCTGCGCCATCGCCATGCCGCCTTCCCCCTTGACCTCGCGGAGCCCCAGCATACCGTCACTGCCGGTGCCGGAAAGCACAATGCAGATGGCGCGCTCGTGCTGGTCCTGCGCGAGAGAACGAAAGAAAAAATCTATCGGCAGGCGCATGCCCCGGGGAGATGAAGATTCCAGCAAGTGCAGTGTGCCGTTCAGAAGCGCCATGTCACGATTGGGAGGAATGATATAGGTGCAGTTCGGCCTGACCGCCATGCCGTCGGCCACCTCAAAAACCTGCATTCTGGTGTAACGCTTGACCAACTCGGCAAGGATGCTCTTGTGGTCGGGGGCGAGATGCTGCACCAGAACAAAGGCCATGCCGGGGGCGGTATCTGCGGGCATGCCCGAAAAAAACGCTTCAAATGCGGCAAGTCCGCCGGCGGATGCCCCGATGCCGACTATAGGGAAGTGTCCGTCCTGAGTGCTTTCCATGCCTGCATCAGGGACTGCTTCCGAAGTGATTGCAGAGTCATCCTTGTGCGGGGGGGCTATGTGTTGCCTGGCTGGAGCAGCTTGTTTTTTCTTCGTCATATAATAAATCTATGAATTTAGACGCAAAATGTCAACAAAGTTTCTCCGGAATCATTAATGAGGTTAAAAAACCTCTATCATCCGGGATGCAAAGACTGGGCATCCAAAGAAACAAGACGAATTCCTGACATGTCAGGAGACTCCTGACATGTCAGAATGCGGCGCCTTTCACCGTATCACGCTTCCCATCAGAGTCTTCGCGAAATTATTCATGTTTTCATCAAGATACAGCATCCTGTCCTGAAAACAACCTCTCTGGCACACAACATGCTTTTTAATGCAAAAGGAAACGCCGACATGCTCCCTTTTTTGCTGAACCTTTCACATCAAAAAGAGGATGAACATGTAACGAAAGAGGAGCGAAATGATAAAGAAGATGAGAAAGATGCGTTTATTGGTTATTGGTGCCCTGCTTTTCGTCTTAACAGGAACCGCAACCCAAAGTGAAGCAGAGGTAAATGTAAACATAGGGGTCAATCTCCCCGCCGTCAGGTTTGCTGGTCCGCCTCAGGTGGTGGTGATACCCGGAACATACGTTTACATGGTTCCTGACATTGATGTGGACGTATTGTTTTATCGGGGCTACTGGTGGCGCCCTTATGAGGGGCACTGGTACAGATCCAAGGACTATAAAGGGCGGTGGCGTTACGTAGAGCCCAGGAGCATTCCGAGTGGATTGAGAGCGCTGCCACCGGATTATCGCCATCGTCTATCGCCTGGATACGAACGAATACCCCACGGACAGGTGCAAAAGAACTGGAAGAAATGGGAGAAGGAAAAACATTGGGACAAGCGGGGGAATCAGGGTCGCGGCGGGAAAGACGATCATGACCGCGGGGTGCGTGGAAACCAGGGTCGCGGCGGGAGAGATGACCATGACCGCGGAGGGCGATGATGATGAACAAAGAGTCAGCATTGGCCGGACATAAGGAGGAGAAATGAGAAGGGTGTTCGCTCTGCTGTTGGCGCTTATCCTGCTTTCAACATGTTCCGGCTGTTTTTGGGGAGTGGACCGGGACCGCAGAGGGTACGATGACCGGGACCGCGGAGGCCATGACGGGTATAGACATGATGAGCGCAGATATTATGACGATCGTCGTTAATTCGCCGTCGAATCTCTAACTGATCAGAGCATCCTTGCAGCGAGGAGGTTTCGTGATACTGACGACATTGAAAATGGTCGTCCAGCCGAAAAGTCGAAGGGGTCTTCTGGAAGCGATGAGGGCGATGCTGGCGCCTGCGCGGGTTGAAAGGGGTTGCCTGAGTTGCCGTTTTTATGAAGACGTAGAAAACAGAAATGCCTTTATCCTGCTGGAGGAATGGGCAACGCAGGAAGATCTTGAGAGACACCTCTCTCAAGACAGTCAGCGGCACCTCCTTGCACTCATGGAGCACCTGAGCGAGCAGCCTGAATTGAGGTTCAACACGATTTCAGGCATAGCCGGAATGGCTCTCATGGAAAAGGTTCGAAAAGAAGAGGGTCCGAGATGAGCCGGCGTATCATTCGCCACCTCATCTCGATGTAAGAACGTCAGGTATAGATGTCATATGACAAAAGGAGGGTGCTGTGCTTTGGACGATCTTTGTGATACTCCTTGTGCTCTGGATGTTGGGATTGGTGAGCGGGTACACGATTGGCGGATTCATTCATGTCCTGCTGGTTATCGCAATCGTGGTGGTGTTAATCAATGTGATTTCAGGACGCAGAGCGATGTAACTGTCTGAATATTAAGGCATGGAGCACAGGTGAAAAGGCGGTGATGCGGGAATACTTTTTTGCTTTGATAAGAATTGGTGAGGATGGGACGTCAATAAAATTCATGAAAGAGGTGCAAAAATGCAAGCAACAACCGTAAAGAGAGTGCTCATGGTCGTCATTGCCGTATTTGCAATGAGTTTGATGCTTGGGTGTTCCGGCATGGAAAAAAGACCCGCAGACAGATCCGGATATTTGTACTATCCTGCGGAATTAGTCAATGCAGACCGGGCCTTGGACGAAGCTCGCAGTGCGGGCAAAGACAGGGAATGTCCGGCAGAATTTAATGCTGCAAAAGATATGGTGGACAAGTCCTATGAGGTCTATATGGCATGCCGCACCCAGGAAGCGATCGATTTGGCGAATGAAGCAACCGGCAAAATCAAGGCCCTTTGCCCTGCGAAACCGAGAGCTGAGGTAAAGCCTGCGCCGATGCCTGCGCCGAAGGTTGCGGAGAAGGTAATTGTCCTTGAGGACGTACATTTCGATCTGGATAAGTCGACTTTGACAAAAGAAGCCCAGACGATACTGAAACGGAACATCCAGGTCCTGAAAGAAAACCCGAATGTGAAAGTCGCCATTCAGGGGCACACCTCTGCTGCCGCCACAGAAGCGTATAACCAGAAGTTGAGCGAAGGGAGAGCAGCCGCTGTCAGCGCGTATCTCATCAAAGAAGGCGGCATCGCAGCGGACAGGCTTTCTACCGTCGGATATGGCGAGACAAGGCTCGAAATGGCTGAACCGAACCCTAAGGACAAGGAATCGGCCGCAGCCAAGACGAACAGAAGAGTTATTTTTAAAGTCATAGCGAAATAGGAGCATGAGAACACGGGACCGGTAAGTCGTAGAACGTTAATCCGGTCCCGTGCCCCTCTGAATAATTTATCCTGAACAGGCTAAGGAGTCCCTGAAATGACAGTGGATGGGGTGTCTGCAGGAACGATGCAATCGGATAATTGCACAGTGAAAGGCGGGAGGAGCGAAATGACCAACAGTGGCTTGTGCTGGAAGTTATGGTTGTCGGCAGTATGCATGGTTTTTGGATTGGTCCTGGTTTCGGGCTGCGCGTCTATGCAAACCTGGCCGGATTATGAAAGAAGTGCAGAGAATAAGATGGTGGTAGTCCAGGAAAAGATTGGGGACGGGCTGAAGACCAATTCGCTTACCCCCGATCAATCCCAGGCGTTTCTGACGAGACTGAAGGCTATTCGAACAGACTATGCCGAACTGAGAGACAAACGGGTTGGCCAGGAAGAGTGGAACACGCTTCATGTCAGACTTGATGCGCTTACCGACGATATTAACAGGTCGCTTGTCCGGATGCCGCGAGTTGAAGAGCCGCGAAGCGGGGACAGGATGTTCACGCTCCAAAGGAGAATTGATGATGGAAGAATCAGCGGCCGGGTGCCTCAGGTACAGGGGAGTGATTTTCAATACCGGCTGGACACAATTCGTCGCGACTATTTGCGGATGACCGAAGGTGGAAGATACACGACGAACGAGGAGAGGGCGGATATTTACCGCAGACTCGACTCACTTGAAGCGGATCTGAACCGGTATCGGTAGGTTTTTCTGAAAATCGGCGGCAAGGGTTGAAGAACTCTGCAAGTGGACTTATTAACAGTGCAATCGTATGGTTGCACATTGAAAGTCAGGAGAAGAGAAATGACCAACAGCAGAAGCTTAAGCCAGAAGGTTTTGTTTGTGACAGTGCTCATGGTTTTTGGATTAGCGTTGCTTTCGGGCTGCGCCACAATCAAGGGCCAAACAACGGGTGAATATATGGACGACTCGTCGATCACTACAGAAGTCAATTCGGTAATCGTCAAAGACCCGGATGCTCAGTATTTCAAGATAGATGTGACGACGACAAAAGGAGAAGTTGTGCTCCAAGGTTTTGTGAATAACAGAGCGACCGAGGACCGGCTTGTGGCAAAAATCAGGCAGATCAAGGGTGTGAAATCCGTGAATAGCCTCTTGAAGATAGAAAAGAAGTAATAACGTCAGCGACCAGAAAATGAAAGCGTGGCGCGGGCGGGGCATCAACCCCGCCCTTAGACCCCAACGCCTCACGATTCCCGCGGCGAGATGCAGGGCATGCTCGGGGACTCGGTCAAGCAACTGGAAGGGAGGTAATTCATGCCGTTGATTCAATTAGTAATTGTTTTGGTTGTCGTTGGAGTGGTTCTCTGGGTAATTAACAGCTATATACCGATGCAGGCGACCATAAAGAAAATCCTGAATGTAGTAGTGATTATCACCGTTATTATCTGGCTTTTGAGTGTCTTCGGGGTTATAGGAAACCTCTCAGCGATTCGTATCGGAAAGTGAAGAGAAATGGCTCTCATATAGAGTGAAAATCAAACATATTTATGACTGGAAAGACAAGTAAATTGAACGGAGACTATCATGTTTAAGAAAAAACTGAAATTAGCAGTGATTTGTTGCACAGTCGCTTTTTTACTCGGGTTCATGGGTCTTTCGTTGAACGTGCTGGCTGAGGAGAAAAGTCCCGAGCTGAAAGCCGACCGAAAAGCCATTGAGAAAGGGTTGGACGAGTCCCTCGGAATGCCGGTCCTGAAAGGAGATCTCTGGCAAAAGATGACGTACGATGAGAAGGTGGCTTTTATCTGGGGGTTCGGACATGTGGTGTCGATTGAACAGTACCTGATGGAAAAATACCCGGAGCTGAAAAGAGAGAGTTTTGCCGCAAAGGTTGTTGAAGGAATGGACAATACCCCTATGAAAGAGGTTGTTGCCCGAGTGGACAGGTACTATATGATGCATCCGAATGAGATTGATAAACCGGTGACGAGTGTGCTCTGGGATACCATGATCAGGCCAAATATAAAAACAGGCATAGCCGGTCGTCCAATCAAGAACAAATAATATAAGCCAGAACGGAGATATGACATGAAAAGAATCGCAGTTGTTTTTATGATCCTTGTGCTTGTTTTTTCATTTGGTTGTACGGGAATGTCCAAAACGCAGCAATCGACGCTGAGCGGCGCGGGCATTGGCGCTGTCGGCGGCGGAGTGCTTGGCGCAGTGGTTGGAGGAAGCCCTGTTACGGGAGCAGTTGTCGGTGCCGGAGTTGGTGGGGCAGCAGGATATCTTCTGAGCAAATAGGAGCTATTGTGCTCTGGGGCTGCATCGTGGCGCCGGGAAACGTATTCAGGGACGCAGAGCTTTGCAGCCCGCAGGAGGAGATCAAATCATCCGGGGCGACAACTGAAAGGAGGAGTACTATCAATGAAAACATTCACGCTGGCAGGAATCGTCCTTATCGTGATCGGAATCATCGCGTTCGCCTATCAGGGTATCACCTACACGACCAGGGAGAAGGTCGTTGATCTCGGTCCGATCCAGGTGACTGCTGATAAGACAAAAACGATTCCGCTGTCGCCAATCGTGGGAGCGGTAGCACTCGTGGGCGGCATCGCATTGCTGGTCATGGGAAACAAAAAGGGCTGACAGGAAGTACAGCATTTCAGCCATGAGAAGTTTTCCATGAAGATGAGGCCAGGACATGCAGCATCAATTGAATTAATCGGGGGTCAAATCTTCACTGGTGACCTTTGAGCGGAAAAATGCCTGGAACAAAAGGAGAGAGAAACGATGAACATTTTCAAGAGAGTCATCTCAGCGCTGGCCATGACGGTTTTGCTTGCAGGTGTATCCGGTTGCATGAAAGAAGAGGGCCCGGCAGAGCGTGCCGGAAAGAAGATAGATAAGGCGTTAGAAAAAAGCGGACAAGAGATCGAAAAGGCCGGCAAAAAAATACAGCCGGACGACAAGGGAAAATAGTCTTGTCAACGTGCGCAGATTCAGGCAGCCGACGGCAGCCATATTGTGTATCAAAAAACAGAGGATGAAGTGACAATGCTGATGCGTATCACCAGATGTTTCAATGTTGCCGGTTGCCTGTGCGCTGTTTCTCTTTGTCTCATGCTCCTTTTCCCGTCTCCCTCTGCGGGGGCTGCGGGCCGGGCCGGCGATGAATTTCTGACCGGATATGTGGCCTCCATCCTTGAGCGGGACCTGCTCTGGGAGAGAGACAGCTATATTTTGAAGATTGTCAACGGGGTTGCCACGATTACCTTGTTTAAAGATGACCCGGTGCGACGTGAGGCGGCCGACAAACAGCTGCGCTCTCTCGACGGTCTGCAGCGGTTGTCGATTGTGGTGAAGCCGGCAGACGCCGGCACGCCGGGAGCGGTAAGCAGCTTTATGGGGATAACCGGAGAAGCGGAGACCTTTCCGACAGGCAACCTGTTCCGGCCACTCATCGCCGACCCGAAGCAGCCGCAGTTTTTTGTCAGCATGCATCGCTTCAAATCCTTGGGTATGCAATACACAAGGGCCTCGGTCGGTTTCGGAGAGACGTTCGGCCTCTACAGGTTCTTCGGTACCCGTGAGGGGGACGGCCTGCAACTGAGCGTGGAAGGCGCCATATTTGCCCAGTTCAACATGGACACCCCTTCCTACGACCTCATCAACGCTGATTACACCATCGGTATTCCCGTGACCTACCGGTATGGCGACAATTCGTTCCGTTTGCGCATTTATCACCAGAGCTCGCATCTGGGGGATGAATTCCTTCGCAGTATTAATCCTCCGGAACGGGTTAACCTCAGCTACGAAGCCGTTGAGTTCATCTATTCGCGTGAATGGCGGGGATGGCGAGTGTACGGGGGCGGTGAGTACCTGATCCACAAGGAACCTGCTGATCTGAAGCCGATGAGCGCCCACTGGGGGATTGAATATCGCGGCAGCGAGCCGCTTGTGTGGGGAGGCAGGCCGATTGCCGGGGTGGACATGAAGAGCTTTGAAGAGCATAACTGGGCGATCGGCACCGGTGTCAAGGCCGGTCTGGAGTTCGGTCATCCCAACCCTGGGCAGCGTCGCATGCGCCTCATGGCCGAGTGGTACAAAGGATATGATCCGCGCGGCCAGTTTTACAACAACAAGGTTGAATACTATGGCATGGGGGTATCTCTGGGCTTTTGATTCGGCGATCAATTGCCGTGTGTTTGCAGATGGAGTGCGGGGGATCAGCTGTAGCTGTTCCGACAAAATGCGCTGGCTCATTTATCCTCTCCAGTGTATAACAGTCATTGTTGCCGCGCTCGAGGGAAATCATGCTCAGGAGTATACCGGGAAAAGCTCGCAGGGCCTGTGCCGGAGTTCCCTGCTCAAATGGAACAGAATATTAACACTTACCTGAAAGACGATTCTGTCGTGGCAGCCGAGGTGACAGACGCTTCTCTTGCTGCGATGTCCGAAGCTCTGGTTGTTTCTGCCGATCAGGAAAGATAAGGAGGATACTATGAAGTTTTTAAAGACAGTGATGATTGTGGCTCTGCTGCTTTCAGTGCCGGTTTATGCCCTCTCTGCGAATCTTGGCCATATGCGCATAAATCTTATAGAAGGCGATGTCCAGATAAAGACGCCCGGGGCAGGAGACTGGGGGTTAGCGTCTGTTAACACCCCCCTCGCAGAGGGTGATCAGGTTTGGGTCCCTCAGGACGGGAGGGTCGAACTCCAACTGAACAAAGGGGCATATATCAGACTCGATCAGAGTTCTGCTCTCCAGGATACTCTCGATGGATAAGGATTCTTCCCAGTTTTATCTGTCACAGGGCTATGCCTACATATTTTATGATGCCCAGATGAAGGGGGGTGTACTGCAGGTCGATACCCCCGATGCGTCAACCCGCGCTTTTGACAAAGCGATCTTCAGAATCGACATGTCTGAGCGCTACACCGATGTGGCGGTCTACAAGGGATATGTTGAAACCGAGAACAAGGTCGGAAAGACAAGAATAAACGCAGGACAAATGGTGTCTCTCGGACAGAATACAAATGGAGAACTTGCCCCGATGGGACCATCCGATAATTGGGAAACATGGAACAAGACGAGGAACGACAGGATTCTGGCAAGAAAGGGTACAAGTTCCGGTTATCTTCCCGCCGAACTCAGTGCGTATTCTTATGATTTTGACAACAGCGGCAGGTGGATGCACGTCCCGGATTACGGCAATGTCTGGACCCCGACGGTCGTTGCGGGTTCGCGCTGGGCCCCTTACAGAGACGGCAGATGGATATGGAGGGGCGGTGATTATGTCTGGGTGGCGAACGAGCCATGGGGATGGGCGCCCTACCATTACGGCAGATGGAGCTTGGTGTAACCATAGGCTGGTTCTGGGTGCCGCCCGTTACTCGTGAGGTTTACTGGAGTCCTGGATATGTCGGCTGGGTCAGGACGTCGGATTATGTGGGATGGGTTCCGCTTGCGCCGGGTGAAATCTACTACGGCCGCGGCAATTACGGCCGGAACAGCGTAAACATTACGAATATAAATATCAATCAGGTCAACATAACGAATGTATACAGGAACGCGGATGTTAACAACGGGGCGACGCTTGTCCGTCGTAGCACCTTTGCAACGGCTTCGCCCAAGATTGTGGATGTAGACCAGAGCGTCATCCGGCAGAAGATATTTACAAGGGATAATATCAGCATAGGCACACCGGAAATTAAACCTACGAGGGCGAGTTATTTTTCGTCGGACAGGTCTGTTACGGCAGCCAAACATCCGCCGCAGGCGGTGAGAAACGTTCAGATCCCCCAGTTGAAACAGTCAAGGCCGTTTATCAAGGAAGCGGATAAATCTGTTTTGAACCCGGGCATAGTGCCAAAGACCTTACCTGTCACTACCGTTACAACGCCGCGAACCCTTGGTAAGGGGAACCCGATGATACAGCAGGTTCAGCCTGAGGAGAAGGGAAAAGGCGCGGAGCCGCGGGGCGGCCCCACTGGCAGAGGCGAAAGACAGCAGGTAAGGCCCGCCGAGAAGAAGCCTGCCGAGCGAGTACAGCCTGATTCCCCTGAAGGCGGCCGTGAAAACAAAGACAGGACGAAGCCAGCCGAGCCTGATGAACGTCCTCAAAAGGAAAAGAAAAAACAGGGCGATGGAGAACGTGAGCGATAAACAGAACATGCTTCAGGGAGGGGGAACAGTAGCCCTCGCCCTGAAGCATGAAGGAAACAATAGATAGTGGAATCGAGAGGGGATGCAAGCTTATTTAAAGCGAGATGTTACTGGACAAGGATTTTAAGGAGAGACGCAGGGCTCTACTTTTGACTATACATGGAATACGATGAGGAGGACATCTAAAGAATATGGATAATAAACAACATCACTCTATCTTACAAAAAATCGCTCATAGGGCGATGATTCAAAGAGGTTTACTCCCCGACTTTTCTGCCGAAGTAATCGCAGAACTTGGCAGAATTAAGGCGCATGAAACAATAAATGGTGAGCAGATACATGACCTTAAGGACCTTCTATGGGTGTCTATTGATAACGATGATTCGCGCGACCTGGATCAGCTTACCGTTGCCGAGGCAATGTCAGGAGACAAGGTAAAGATACTTGTTGCCGTAGCTGATGTGGATGCGATTGTTAATAAAGGGACTGCGATTGATGAACACGCTAGCCATAATACTACATCCGTTTATACGGCAAGCATGATATTTCCGATGCTTCCCGAAAAGATTTCCACTGACCTCACATCCCTGAATTTCAATGAGGATCGACTCGCAATCGTCGTCGAAATGGTGATAGGTGCGGACGGCTCTTTAATGGGTTCTGACATCTACAGAGCGAGTGTTCGCAACCATGCAAAGCTCGCCTATAACAGCGTTGCTGCATGGCTTGGGGGGACTGGAATTATCCCTGCGGCTGTTGCTGCGGTAAAAGGACTTGAAGAGAATCTGCGTCTGCAGGACAAGGCAATGCAAGTCATAAAGAACCTTCGGCATATGAACGGCGCTCTTAGTTTTGAAACCATCGAGGCGAGGCCGGTATTTGACGGAGATGAAATCCGTGATCTCGAAGTCGAAAAAAAGAACCGGGCAAAGGACATCATTGAGGATTTCATGATAGCGGCAAACGGCGTGACCGCAAGGTATCTTTCGTCAAGAAAATTCCCTTCCATCCGTCGTGTAGTCCACACTCCGAAACGATGGGAACGGATTGTCGTGCTTGCTGGTGAAAATGGGTTCAAGCTTCCTAAATCGCCGGATTCAAAAGCCCTGGAGGCATTCCTGATCAAGGAGAAAGCAGATGACCCGGTCGGATTCCCCGACCTCTCCCTCGCTGTTATCAAGCTCATGGGGGCAGGTGAATACATCGCAGAACTTCCGGGAGACACTGACTCGGGGCACTTTGGTCTCGCAGTTAGGGACTATACCCATTCCACAGCTCCTAATCGCCGGTATCCCGACCTTATCACACAACGCCTATTGAAGGCTGCGATAGGAGAAAGTTCATTGCCGTACAGTAATGACGAGCTTGAGGACATTGCGAAACATTGCACAAAACAAGAAGACGCCGCAAATAAAGTCGAACGACAAGTCAGGAAATCCGCTGCGGCACTGTTGCTGCAACACAGAATCGGGGAGCAGTTCGATGCCATCGTTACCGGCGCAGCGGAAAAAGGCACCTGGGCCCGGCTTCTCTCTGTCCCTGTTGAAGGGAGGGTGGTCCATAGTCGCGAGGGTGTCGACATCGGCGACAGGATTCGCGTGCAGCTGACATCTGTAGACGTTGACCGGGGATACATCGATTTCAGGAAGGTCGGGCCATCAATGCGTTGACAAAAAAGAGACCGCTGCGGAATGCTCCTCGGAAATGGTGAAAGCAGGTATGAGGCATGGCTGATGATAAGAAAAATAACATAGGCGGTATTCCGGGTATTTACTGGAGGTACATTGCAGCACTGGCTATGGCTTCAGTCGTTATATTCACCTGGAACGTGCTGTTTACCACGCCGCCTTCCGCGCACTATGCAATAAATTACAGTCAGTTCATGGAGCAATTAAGCGCGGGCAATATAAAATCCGTTTCTATTAAGAAGCTGTATGTAACCGGTGAACTGACTAAGGAAGCGAGCATGCAGTTGCCGGGAGAGCAGAAACCCGCACAGGTGAAATACTTTCAGACTATCCTGCCTTCTTTTCAGGGGGAAGGGCTTCTGCCTCTCTTGAGAGAAAAAAATGTGATTATCACCGTCGAGTCCGCTGAACAGGGGTATTTCCTGCAGATTCTGATCGGGGTTCTGCCGTGGGTGCTTATCATCGGTTTCTGGATCCTGATGATGAAGAGGAGTCAGCAGATGCAGGGCGGCCCAGGAGGGCTCTTTACGTTCGGAGCAAGCAAGGCCAAACTGTATGATACGAACAAACCGAACGTGACCTTTCAGGACGTTGCCGGAATGGCTAATGTAAAAATGGAACTGAGGGAGACGATAGAGTTCCTGAAAGACCCCTCCCGATTCGCAAAGATCGGGGCCAAAGTGCCGAAGGGGGTGCTTCTTGTCGGGCCACCGGGTACGGGCAAGACCCTCCTTGCGCGTGCAACGGCAGGGGAGGCTGCGGTGCCTTTTTACAGCATCAGCGCCGCGGAGTTCATAGAGATGTTTGTGGGAGTCGGCGCCTCACGCGTCAGGGACATGTTCAAAAAAGCAAAGGATTCCCATCCGAGCATTATCTTTATCGACGAGATCGATGCCGTAGGACGCACGCGCGGCGCAGGATTCGGAGGAGGACATGATGAACGGGAGCAGACACTGAACCAGCTTTTGAGTGAAATGGACGGATTTGAGCCACATCAAGAGGTGATAGTTATTGCCGCAACGAACAGGCCTGACGTGCTGGATCCCGCCCTTCTGCGACCGGGAAGATTCGACAGGCATATCGTGATAGACAGGCCGGGCTGGAAAGAACGGAAAGAGATCCTTGAAATTCATGTGAGGGGCAAGGTGCTGGCTGATACTGTCAGCTTCGAGACTCTGGCGAGGGGCACCCCGGGCATGACGGGCGCCGACCTTGAGAACCTTACCAACGAAGCCGCTCTCGTTGCCTTGCGAAGGGGCAAGGAGAAAATAGATATGCACGACTTTGAAGAGGCCAGGGACATTATCCTTATGGGGGCGGTAAGAGAAGAGATCATAAGCGATGCGGAAAAGCGGATTACCGCATATCATGAGGCGGGACATACACTTGCCTCATGGGAACTGCCCGGCGCCGATCCGATCTACAAGGTCAGCATTATTCCGCGCGGAATGGCGATGGGTGTCACGCAGCTTCTTCCCGAGGAAGACCGCCATTATTATCCTCGAACCTATCTGATGAACAAATTGACCATAGCCCTGGCCGGAAGGGTTGCAGAAAAGGTCGTTTTTAACGACGTCAGCAGCGGCGCACAGAACGACCTGAAAGAAGCAACTTCACTGGCCGAAAAAATGGTGGCGCAGTGGGGCATGAGCGACCGGGTCGGCCCGATAAATCTCGGACGCGGAGAAGAACATCCGTTTCTGGGCAGGGAGTTATCTCTCCCGAAGCGTTACAGCGAGGAGATGGCCTGGCTCATGGATCAGGAGATCCAGAGACTGATTATCGATGCGGAATCGAGGGCGGCTGAACTATTGACCGGAAAGAGGCATGCACTGGATGCCCTTGCAGAGGCTCTGATGAAGGAAGAGATGCTTGAAAGGGCCGATGTGGAGCGGATAATACAGGGTTCGAAAGAGTAGAAAAAAACGTCATCTGTCAGATCATGGCGGCACTGTGAACATGATATAAAAGCCGCCACAAAAGACGTGAGGCAATGCGGTTTTCAAGAGCACTGATGATCGGCATATTGAAGTAGTCGAGTATATCTGTTTTCCAAGGGAGGTGTCTTATGAAAACAACAGTGGGTTTATGGATTGACCGCAGGAAGGCTATTGCAGTGTCTGTTTCGGATGAAGGTGAAGAGATGGGGCTGATAATATCAACTGTTGAAAAACAGCTTCGTCGTTCCGGTGATTCCCCTCTTGAGGGTTCCTATGAGACATCGCAAGTGCCTGCTGATAATATCCGCCAGAGAACGTTCACGGGACAGCTCAATATATATTATGACGCGGTCATTGCGAGTGTCCGCGATGCAGACTCTATTCTCATATTTGGTCCGGGCGAGGCAAAAAATGAACTCAGGAAACGTCTTGAAAAAAACAATCTCGGCGGACGAATAGTAGGCATTGAGACCGTCGACAAGATGACGGATCGTCAGATTGCATCAAAAGTTCGCACGTACTTTCAGAAACAGCGGGGCGGCGCTGTGATCACGACAACCTTTGAGGGGAGAAAGTAAAGTTACAGGAGGCATCCCGTGAAAGCGCTCCTCATTTATCCTGCATTTCCGGATACTTTCTGGAGTTTCCGGTATGCCCTGCAATTTATTCATCGCAAGGCCAGCAGTCCTCCGCTCGGATTGCTGACCATTGCGGCGATGCTCCCTGAAGCGTGGGAGAAGAGACTGGTCGACCTGAACGTTGAGAAGCTTCATGACAACGCACTGAGATGGGCTGATCTCGTTTTTGTGAGTGCGATGTCTGTCCAGAAGGAGTCGGTGATGGCAGTGATTGAGCGATGCCGACAGGCGGGTGCCCGGATCGTCGCCGGTGGCCCTCTCTTCACGACCGACCATGAGGCGTTTGGGGATGTCGATCATCTGGTGCTGAATGAGGCCGAAATAACCTTGCCTCGTTTTCTGGAGGATTTCGGGCGCGGCCATGCAAGCCATATCTATACCACGGATCAATGGGCAGATATTCGACAGACGCCCATTCCCCTCTGGAAACTGATGAATGCGAAGCACTATGCCTCAATCAATATCCAGTATTCCCGCGGGTGTCCCTTTAACTGCGAGTTCTGCGACATTACCCTGCTGTGCGGGCATGCGCCGCGTACCAAGGACAAAGACCAGGTAATCAGGGAACTGGAGAGTGTCTACGCATCAGGGTTCAGGGGACAGGTATTCTTTGTTGACGACAATTTTATCGGGAACAAGAAGAAACTGAAGGAGGAAGTCCTCCCTGCCATTATTGAGTGGATGAAGCTGAGAAAACACCCGTTTTCCTTCAATACGCAGGCTTCCATAGAACTGTCCGATCACAAGGATCTCATGGACATGATGGTCGAGGCAGGGTTCGATGTTGTTTTCATCGGCATCGAGACGCCGCATGAGCAGAGCCTTGCGGAATGCAGCAAATTCCAGAATAAAAACCGCGATCTTCTTGCCAGTGTCAGAGCGATCCAGAAAGCAGGCCTTGAGGTACAGGGAGGATTTATTGTGGGATTCGACAGCGATCCGGACACGATATTTGATGATCAGATCAGATTTATTCAGGCGAGTGGTGTTGCTACGGCGATGGTCGGCATTCTCATTGCCCTGCCGCGCACGCAGCTTTACGAGCGGCTGAAAAAAGAGCATCGGCTGCTGAGCGAAACCTCGGGAGACAATACCGATTTCGCGACGAATTTCATTCCCCGGATGGACTACGACCAGTTGATAAGCGGCTATAAAAAAGTTCTCGGTACCCTGTACTCGCCGCGCCACTATTATGAAAGGGCCAGAATTTTTTTACAGGAATATGAGCCTCCGCAGGGCAAACTGTTTCATTTCCGGTGCAACTATATCGCAGCGTTTATCAAGTCGATCATCGTATTGGGGATCATCGGAAAAGAGCGGTTTCATTATTGGCGGCTGCTTTTCTGGACCCTGTTGACCCGTCCCCGTCTCTTTCCCCAGGCGGTTACGCTCTCGATCTACGGGTTTCATTTCCGGAAGGTTTTTGAGAAGCGTCTGGCCTGAAGGAGAAGGAACAATTCAGATGGAATCATTGCAGCTGCAAGGAGGTCAGTGATGGACGATGTGAAACGCATTCTTGTTGTGAGCAGGGAGACGATTTACTGTAGAAAGGCGGTTCATTATGGAGTTTCGCTCTCCCGGAAATACGGAGCTGAACTTTATGTAATGCATGTGGTGCATGACCCGCTCATTTTCGGGGGATGGAATCTTCCCATGCCGTCCCGGGAAGAAGCATATCAACAGGTTTTGCAGGAAGCGAAAGAAGAACTCCATGCCATTATCAAGACAGAGAAAAAGAGGGGCATGACCATCCGGGAGTCTGTCAGGGAAGGCAACCCTGCCGACGAAATCATCAGGATGGTTCAGGAAGAAGGAATCGATCTGCTGATCATGCTCGCGCATGAGGAAGGGCATATGGAACATTTTCTTTTCGGACGGAGCAATGAGGAGATTATTCGCAGGATGCCCTGCTCAGTGCTCATGGTGAAAAAAGAACCGATACCGGTGCGACCCATAGCTGTCTGAAGGCGTTTGCAGGTTCTGCAGGTGTGAATGAACGATGGCAGAGGCTGGCTCGCTCGTCTCTGATATCCCGTTTCTGCGAGAACCGGACCCGACAAACGAATGAAAACGTACCGATAAAGGTGGTCAATTGAGAGATGCTTGAACCTCTGATGCATACGCTTGGATATTTCCGGAAAAGAAATCCGGCAAAACAGTCTGCCGACCATGAGCTGCCGCTGCGGTCCGAGTTGTTCAGCAGCAGTCAGATGGAGCGGCACGGCAAGGTACTGGCGGGGCATCATACGGTGAGCACGGGTCCCGCGCGGAACCGTCTGCTCTCGCGACTGGACGAGAATGAAGCCGTCCTGATCAAGTCTCGCGATCTGCTGGCGGAGACAGTGAAGGCAAATTACCGGATTACCCCTGCCGGTGAATGGCTGCTTGATAATTATTATCTGATCGAAGAGCAGATCCGCACCGCCAGAAGGCACTTGCCGAAGGGATACAGCCGTGAGCTGCCCCGCCTGAATGACGGCCCGTCAGCCGGTCTTCCCCGTGTCTATGACATTGCCCTTGAGACGATCTCGCACGGCGACGGAAGGGTAGATCCGGAAAATCTCGGCAGTTTTGTTGCAGCCTACCAGACGGTCACGGAACTGACACTCGGCGAATTGTGGGCGATTCCCATCATGCTGCGTCTTGCACTGATCGAAAATCTGCGGCGTGTTGCTGTCAGGATATCTGCAGACCGGAATGACCGGAATCTTGCAGGCTACTGGGCTGATCAGATAACCGCGATGGCCGAGTCGGATCCGAACAGTCTGATTCTGGTGGTTGCGGATATGGTGCGTTCTGATCCGCCGATTGCGAACTCGTTTGTTGCGGAATTTACCTGTCGGCTCCAGGGGAAGAGCCCTGCCCTTGCAATGCCACTCGCCTGGCTTGAGCAGCGGCTCTCGGAATCCGGCATGACGATTGAGCAGTCGGTCCATGCGGAGACCCAGCAGCAGGCGGCGGACCAGGTTTCGATCAGCAACAGTATCGGCAGTCTCCGGTTTCTTGCAGCAATGGATTGGCCCGAGTTTGTCGAGCGGATGAGCGCGGTCGAGCGGGTGCTGCGCGAGGATCCGCACGGAATCTATGGCCGAATGGACTTTGCCACCCGTGACCGCTATCGCCATGTTGTGGAGCGGCTCGCGAAGAGCAGTTCTCTCTCGGAAAGCGGGGTGGCGTTCGAGGCTGTCGGGCTGGCGCGCGCGGCGGATGGACATGCTGCAGATCGGTCAGCCGGTGATGATCGGACGGCGCATGTCGGCTTTTACCTGATCGACGAGGGATTGCCGCAGCTCGAACAGGTGATACGGAGGCGGATTTCTTTTACCGAGTATCTCCGGAAAACAGGCGATGCGTCTCCTTTCCTCTTCTATGTCGGTGCGATCACGCTGATTACCGCGCTGTTCAGCGGAGGATTATTGGCGGCAACGCACGCAGGCGGCTTGCCTGCCTGGCTTCTTGCCGTGATCGGCGCAGTCCTGCTGCTCGGAGCAAGCCAGCTGGCCGTGGAGTTGGTGAACTGGCTGACGACGTTGCTGGTGACCCCGCGGCAGCTACCGAGAATGGACTATGCAAAAGGAATTCCCCCTGAATCGCGGACACTGGTTGTGATCCCGACCATGCTCACCGGCGCACAAAACATCGAGGAGCTGATCGAGGCGCTGGAAGTCCGCTTTCTGGCAAACCGGGACGGACATCTGCACTTCGGCCTGCTGACGGATTTTCCGGATGCGGCTTCGGAAAGCATGCCGGAGGATGAGGAGCTTGTGCATCTGGTCGGGCAGCGTATCAGGGCACTCAATGAAAAATACCGGACAGCGCAGTCCCACCCGTTTTTTCTGTTTCACCGTCCCCGACAATGGAATGATCGTGAACAGATATGGATGGGCTATGAGCGGAAACGGGGGAAGCTGGCCGCACTGAACGCGCTCCTGCGCAAGGGAGCGCAAGGTATCCCCGGGAATACGTTTTCGCTCATCATCGGTGAGACCGCAATTTTGCCGGACGTGCGTTATGTGATAACCCTTGATACTGATACACAGTTGCCGCGTGACTCGGCGCGTCAGTTTGCCGCTGCCATGGCGCATCCGCTCAATCGTGCATGCTTCGACGAGGACAGACGGTGCATCACTGCCGGGTACGGTATTCTGCAGCCGCGGGTTGCGGCGAGTCTGCCCGGAACAAATCGTTCGTGGTATGCACATATGAGCGGTCGTGAGCCGGGCATCGACCCCTATACGCGGGCGGTTTCCGATGTATATCAGGATCTCTTCGGTGAAGGCTCGTTTGTCGGCAAGGGCATCTATGATGTCGATGCATTCGAACGTACGCTGAACGGGCGATTCCCCGAGAACCGGATTCTCAGTCATGATCTTATCGAAGGCTGTTATGTACGCTCGGGACTGTTGAGCGATGTCATGCTGTACGAGGAGTATCCTCCGAGTTATCGTGCGGACGTCAGCCGTCGGCACCGCTGGATTCGCGGGGACTGGCAGCTCGTCCGCTGGCTGCTGCCGGGAGTTCCGGGCAGTGACGGGCGCCGCATAACGAATCCACTCTCCCTGTTGTCCCGATGGAAACTTTTCGACAACCTCCGGCGCAGTCTCGTGCCGTTCGCATTGTCGGTGCTCCTGCTGCTGGGGTGGACCGTCATGTCATTGCCATGGGTATGGACTCTTTCCGTGATCGGCGTCATGTTTGCTCCCTTCCTGATCGGTTCGGCGCTGGAGCTTGTCAGGAAGCCGGAGGATGTGCTGCCGGGCCAGCACATCAGTGCGGTGGGGCGCTCCATGGCCTGGCGGTGCATTCAGGTTGTCTTTGCGCTTGCCTGTCTTCCGTATGAAGCGTATTACAGTCTCGATGCGATTCTGCGTACGACCTGGCGAATGCTGGTCACCCGCAGAAAGCTGCTTGAATGGAACCCGTCGGGGGCACCGGAGCGGCAGAGTCGTGACGGGTTCCCCGATATCTGCCGGACTCTCTGGATTGCTCCCCTGCTGGCTGCAGCAACATTCGGGTTTCTGCTGTATTCCCGCCCCGACGCCCTGATAGTGGCGGGACCCATACTGCTGCTCTGGTTTGTATCGCCGGGCATCACGTGGTGGATCAGTCTGCCGCTTGTCCGTCGCAGAGCGAGGCTGACGGAGGAGCAGACGGTTTACCTCAGAAAACTCTCCCGGAAGACCTGGGCGTTTTTTGAAACGTTCATCGGCCCGGAAGACCATTGGCTGCCCCCCGACAATTATCAGGAGTATCGTGTTGCCACGGTTTCACACCGCACGTCGCCGACCAACATGGGACTTGCGCTGCTTGCGAATCTGTCCGCATATGATTTCGGATATATTCCGGCCGGTCGGCTCCTTGAGCGAACGGAGAATGCACTGCGCACGATGGAATCGATGGACCGACACCGCGGCCATTTCTACAACTGGTACGACACGCAGACCCTGAAACCGCTGCTGCCTGCCTACATCTCGTCGGTAGACAGCGGCAATCTTGCAGCTCATCTCCTGACCTTACGGGCGGGGCTGCTCGCCCTTCCGGATGAGCATATCCTCGGCGGACAGATATTTGAAGGACTCAGGGATACCTTCGGGATTCTCATGGACGCTGCACACGGACTTTCTCCGAAAGAAAACGCATACCGAAACATACGACTGCTCGGTACATGCATCGAGTCTGCCTGCAGTCAGCTGCCTGCGACCATTGCCGATACACGTCGTTGCCTGGAAGATTCTGCTGTTTCGGTCGCTGCGGTGATTGACCGTCTCGTGGTTGAGGATGCCGGCGGTGAGGCAGCATGGTGGGCCGGGGCCATTGCCGGGCAATGCCGGACGGCTCTCGATGACCTGTTGCACCTTGTGCCGGAAAACGGAGAGCAGGTCGATGCGGTACCGACGTTGCGGAAAATGGCGGAAGCCGGCAATCAGCATGCTGTCGAGAGAATTGCGGTCGCCGAACGTCTTGCACTGCGGGCAGGGGAACTTGCGCGCATGGACTATGATTTTCTGTTCGACAGTACGCGCAAGCTGCTCTCCATCGGGTACTCCGTCAGCGATCGCCGGAGGGATGCAAGTTACTATGATCTGCTGGCCTCGGAAGCGAGATTGGCCTGTTTCGTGGCGATTGCGCAGGGACAGCTGCCGCAGGAGAGCTGGTTTGCTTTGGGGCGATTGCTCACGAGCGCCGGTGGTGAGCCGATTCTCCTTTCATGGAGCGGTTCGATGTTCGAATAC
>DATIKF010000172.1:0-4384 GCA_035477855.1 Dissulfurispiraceae bacterium | reverse complement strand
GGGCTTGCGAAAGTCTCGCAAGCCCCCATGCAGTCAGGTGGCGCGCCCGAAGGGATTCGAACCCCTGGCCTACAGATTCGTAGTCTGGCGCTCTATCCAGCTGAGCTACGGGCGCTGCCAGATGATAATGTTACCAGCAAGGCCACTCTTTTGGCAAGCCCGCTACACGCGCAGAGATTCGACAGCAACCCGCATATCCTGCGGCAGCGGACTGCTGAATTGGAGGCGTTCTCCGGTTGCCGGGTGGGTGAAACCGAGGATTTCTGCGTGAAGCATCTGCCGGGGAAATACAATCTTTCTGCGTCCTCGCTCGAGCACGGTTTTCCGGCCGTACCCCTCATCGCCGAGTACCGGATGGCCAATTGCCGAGAAGTGAACGCGAATCTGGTGAGTGCGGCCGGTGGAGAGCCTGGCTTCAACCAGTGTCGCATCCTGAAAACGCTCAAGCACGCACCACCGGGTGACAGCCTCTTTACCTGCCTGCGTGCGGGTCGACATCTTCTTGCGGTCCGCCGTGGATCGTCCAATCTCCAGGTCGATCTCACCGCTCTCTCCTTTGAGCTTGCCGAATACGATTGCACGATACTGACGGCTGATGCTGCGCTCACGGAACTGTTCGACGAGATGGTAATAGGCCGGATCGTCAAGCGCTACGACCATGACCCCGGAGGTGTCTTTATCAAGACGGTGAACGACTCCGGGACGAAGCGGCCCGCCGACAGTCGCCAGCGTCAGGCAGTGATATGCCAGTGCATTCAGCAGCGTGCCGTGGCTGTGACCTGCCGCAGGATACACGACAAGTCCGGCAGGCTTGTCAACAACAATGACTGAGTCATCACGGTATAGTATGGAGACCGGGAGATTCTCGGCAATGAGCATGCCGCCCGCAGCAGGAGTTTCTGCATACGTCACGACATCGTCAAGCCGCAGCTTGCGGTTCGGGCTGGACTGCTTGTCATTGACGCGGATTTCAGTGGCATGAATAGCCTTCTGAGCCTGAGATCTGGTCATGCCGAAAAAGCGTGCAGCAGCGACGTCAAGCCGCTCGGAAACGTCATTTGAAGAAATAGTCTCTTCTTTCATGGAGTTGAAAATAGTATAGCAGAGTGATAGAATGAAGACTTGCATAAACCTGTTATAGGTGAATGCTAATGCACATCACTTCAGCATTTCCGGAGCATATCGTGAAGCTCAATGAATTGACCATTGCTGAACTCCGCCGGCTTCTCGACAATCGGGATGTGTCGGCACAGGATGTCCTGACTGACGTCATGGGCCGCATCGATGCTGTTGAAGACAGGGTCAAGGCATATGTCACCGTCACAAGAGATGCGGCACAGGCTATGGCTGAACGTGCAGACAGCAGACTTGCCGCCCAAGGGGCGAAGCTTTTGACCGGCATTCCGCTCGCAATCAAGGACAACATCTGTACGACTGGTATTCGCACAACGTGCTCGTCGAGAATCCTTCAGGATTTTGTCCCCCCCTATGAAAGCTCAGTCACAAGCCGTTTTGTGGAACAGGGCTATGTGCTGACCGGCAAGACAAACCTTGATGAATTCGCCATGGGGTCCTCAACTGAGAACTCCCGCTTCCAAACCACAAGAAATCCGTGGCATCTTGAGTGCGTTCCCGGCGGCAGCAGCGGCGGTTCAGCAGCGGCTGTGGCGGCAGATGAGTGCATCGCTGCGCTCGGCTCCGATACCGGCGGCTCCATTCGACAGCCTGCGGCTCTCTGCGGCGTTGTTGGGTTAAAGCCGACGTATGGCAGAGTATCCCGATATGGGCTGATAGCGTTTGCCTCGTCGCTCGACCAGATCGGCCCGATTACAAAAAATGTGACCGATGCCGCTTTACTGCTGAATGTGATAGCAGGCCATGATCCGCTTGATTCAACATCTGCACCTGTTGAGGTTCCGGACTATGCGTCGTTTCTCGGCAAAGAGATCAAGGGTCTCAGGGTCGGTATTCCGAAGGAATACTTCATCGACGGGATGCATCAGGAGATCGACCAGTCTGTGCGTGCGGCAATCAGGCAACTCGAATCGCTCGGTGCCATTCCGGTCGAAGTCACTCTGCCGCATACCGCATATGCCGTTGCAACATACTATATACTGGCGACATCCGAAGCATCGTCAAACCTTGCCCGTTATGACGGCGTGAAATACGGGTTCCGCGCAAGAGGAAAAGACCTCATAGACATGTATATGCAGACTCGTGCGGAAGGCTTCGGACCAGAGGTAAAGCGGCGCATAATGCTCGGTACGTATGCCCTTTCCGCCGGCTACTACGATGCATATTACAAAAAGGGCCAGCAGGTGCGCACGCTTATCAAGCAGGATTTTGACAAAGTATTCGAGCAGGTTGATGTCATTGCCACGCCGACCTCGCCGAGCCCCGCTTTTCGGGTCGGTGAAAAGGCAACCGACCCTCTCGAAATGTACCTTTCGGATATTTTCACGATTTCAGCAAATCTCGCCGGGGTTCCTGCCGTTTCCCTTCCCTGCGGGTTTACCGGCAGCAACCTGCCGATTGGACTGCAGATTACCGGCAGGAGCTTTGACGAGGCGACCATACTTCAGACTGCATACGCATTTGAGCAGAGCACCTTGTGGCACACTAGGAGGCCCCAGCTATGAGCCGGAAGTACGAAGCAGTTATCGGTCTTGAGGTGCATGCCCAGATGCGCACGAACACGAAGATTTTCTGCGGCTGCCCTACAACCTTCGGCGCCGAGCCGAATACCCAGACCTGCCCGGTCTGCACCGGACTTCCGGGCGTTCTTCCGGTGCTGAACAAAAAAGCTCTCGAGTTTACGGTCAAAACCGGCCTTGCAATGAATTGCCGCATCTCTCCATACAGCAGATTTGCCCGGAAGAACTACTTTTACCCTGACTTGCCGAAAGGGTATCAGATAAGTCAATACGAACTCCCTGTCTGCGAAGGCGGATGGGTGGATATTTCGGTTGACGGGGAAACCCGCCGGATCGGCATTACCCGTATTCACATGGAAGAAGATGCCGGAAAAAATATCCATGAAGGGGGCAGTTTCAGTTATGTTGATTTGAACCGGGCCTGCACCCCGCTTATGGAGATTGTCTCCGAACCCGACATCCGGAGCCCGAAAGACGCCGCTCAGTACATGCGCGCACTGCGGACTATCCTCCGTTACCTCGGCGTCTGCGATGGAAATATGGAGGAAGGATCGCTGCGTTGCGATGCAAATATCTCCATACGCCCGGTCGGGCAGAAAGAGTTCGGCACGCGAGTCGAGCTGAAGAACATCAACTCATTCCGTTTTGTTGAAAAAGCGATTGAATATGAAATTGCACGTCAGATACGCGTTGTTGAAGATGGCGGCACGGTAGTTCAGGAAACGCGCCTCTGGGACTCCGCAGCCGGAGTCACGCAATCGATGCGAACAAAAGAAGAAGCACACGACTACCGGTATTTCCCGGACCCCGACCTCTCACCAATCGTCGTCCAACAGAGTTGGATTGATGAAATCCGCGATTCCCTGCCGGAACTGCCGGATGCAAAGCAGACTCGCTACACCTCGAGTTTTAGACTGCCGAAGGCGGACTCCGATCAGCTGACCGCAGAGCAGGCTGTCGCGCTCTGGTTTGAAGCCGCTATCGCCGCAGGCGGACCCCCGAAAGCTGTCGCCAACTGGATGATGACCGAGCTGATGAAGCATCTCAATGACGATAACAAGCCGATTGAAGAATGTCCTGTGCAGCCTGCCCAGCTTGCCTGCCTCATTGCACTCATTGAACAGGGCGTCATCAGCGGCAAAATAGCCAAGACGGTGTTTGAAGAAATGTATGCAACGGGCAAGGATGCCGATAGTATCGTAAAAGAAAAAAGCCTCGTTCAGATCAGTGATTCCGGAGCAATCGAACAGGTTATCGACGACATTCTTGCAAAGCATCCGGGTGAAGTCGGGCGATACAAGGAAGGCGATGAAAAACTCCTCGGCTTCTTTGTTGGTCAGCTTATGAAAGCGATGAAAGGAAAAGCGAACCCGCAACTCGCCAATGAGCTTCTGAAAAATAAATTGGCAGAGGTGGCCCAGCAAAATCGGACAGGGTGCAAAGTGGAGGGGAGCTGCTCTAAACTACAAGGGATAGAGAGGAGCAGCGGACATGGGAAAGAGGACGAGACGGACTCACGGGTCGGCATTCAAGGCTAAAGTAGCATTAGAGGCAGTCAGGGGGGAGCAGACGATCAGTGAACTGGCAGTTCGGTTTCAGGCACATCCGAATGTCATCGGGCAGTGGAAGAAAGAGCTAATCGAGCGTGCGGGTGAAATCTTCAGCAAGGACAAGAAGGAAGATGCCGGACCTGAGGTAAAAGAACTCCACGCCAAGATAGGGCAGTTGAC
>DATIKF010000171.1:0-2171 GCA_035477855.1 Dissulfurispiraceae bacterium | reverse complement strand
CGTTCCACAGTTCGTCGCTGACTTCCCAAATCGTGGGAAGGGCTTTCACCTTATGTTTCTGTCGTGCCATCCGTGGCTCCTTTCAAAAGGTTCCTACGGATGGTTATCGGCTAAAACTCCCCTTTTGAGATAGTTACTAAGCACTCGGTGAGACCCCTTGACTCTTTCGGCGATGTCGCCGCTGAAGATGATGCAGTTCTTGACTACTTCGTAGCCACTGATGCGACGAAGGCGATTCAGGCTGGTCGGGTAATCCTTGTTCTTGGACGGAAAGGATCTGGGAAAACGGCACTCGTTCGTCATTTTTCAGAGGGCGAACACAAGTCCATCACTCGTGCACTTAGCCTGAAGGGCTATCCCTGGAACATCCACGCGTCACGGATCGATCGCGGTGCCTCCGATATCGAGGCATACGTATCATCCTGGCGGTATCTTCTTTCTCTTCAATTCGCACTCCTGGCATACCGGTGTGCCGGGGAGCCGCAAGAGGGCCGAGGTAAGTCACTCGCGCGGTTCCTGACCGACAATTACGGCGGCATCGCTCCATCTCTGGGAGACCTGCTCAAACCTCCATCCATCCGTTTTTCTGCTGCATCGATAGAACCTACGGTACTTGGATGCAAGCTTGGGGGCATCAGCTTTGATCGCGGCGAGAAAGACCTTGGACTTGGATCCGAGTTGAATGCTCTGTCTGATGTGCTGTTGGAGACAGCAGAGGCGATCGCCAAGGCATCCGGCAGGACCGTTCTCCATCTGCAGATCGACGAACTCGATCAAGGGCTTTCGCAAATGGATTCCCACCGTGAACGCATGATCACTGGACTCATTCTCGCAACCCGGGATCTACAACGCCAGATGAAAGGTAAGCCAGTTGCCTTCAGACCCGTCGTCTATCTGAGAACAGACCTGTGGGATGAGATCAGTTTCTCCGACAAGAACAAGATAAGCGAGACCTCCGCGCTCATGCTGGATTGGAATAGCGAGTCCCTGCGAGAGCTAATCAATGAACGCATTCGCGCTAAGCTGGTTGCGGATGCGTCATGGGATACAATCAGCACTGACGGTCTTATGCGAGGCTCCCAATCCAAGTGGAACCACATCCTGTCCAGGACATTCATGCGTCCTCGCGATGTCATTCGATTTCTCAATGCGGCACTTTCGGAGGCGAGGAGAGATGCAAAGAGGCGGACACTCGACCCTCTTCTTCTGGATAATCTCGATGTGACGAATGCCCGAGGAACGTATTCGTCATACCTGAAATCTGAGTTGGACGATGAGATCTTGGCCCACTGGCCCCGATGGGAAGAAGCTCTTCAGGCATGTTCTGCGCTGAGCACTATTACCTTCCGACGAGATGAGTTCGCTCGGGAATACGAAAAAAGAAAGACCATGTACAACAGTCTGTCATCGGACAAAGCCCTGGCGACTCTCTATGACTACTCGATCATTGGTTACGAGCGACGAAGCGGATATGGGGGGCAATCGTGGGTCTTTCGATACACGAATCCAGAGGCCGGATGGGACAATGCCGCCACCGTGTTCAAGGTGCATCTCGGGTTGAAAGAGTATGCAAAACTGCGCGAGGAAAGGGCATCCGCGGAAGAAGAAGCATGAGCAAGGTAGGGATTTGGGAACGTTCGCCTATTCCAGCGGTAGAGTCTCAGGATGCGAGGGCGGCTTCCTCCGATAGGATTTTCGTGGTCGCTTCGGGCATGGCTTCGTAGAGACGAAGGAGGTTCATGGCCGGGCCGGTCGGGGTTCGGCGACCTTGCTCCCAATCCTGAAGAGTGCGATCGCTGACACCGAGCATGGCGGCAAAGGCACACCGGGAACGTGCCCCGCCTTGGGAGCGTCCAGGGTGCGTTCTTGGGAGGAGTTCTGACAAAGCACCGTGCAAAGCCTTCTCTCTGGCCCTGCGATGATCGCATTACAGAAGACAACGTACGTCAAATCTTGCGTAGGGTGAGTCCGAGCCGGACCGAAAGGTGCGTGGTACGCACCCTACGAAAGCCCCTGCCGCCCGTAGATCGGTGTAAACCCTAACGTTGCATAAACATGGACGGGTCAGACGTTGGCTGGGATTTGATTGAGGATCTGTAACAGGCGCGTTTTGATCCAAGTGTTGGCACTGATCGTGAGTGTCAGAAGGCCTTGCGGCCGACTGAGGCGGC
>DATIKF010000170.1:0-23957 GCA_035477855.1 Dissulfurispiraceae bacterium | reverse complement strand
AGCGCCACAGGCACCTTATGAACCACAGATTCCGTCGCCTCCACTGTCTTGATCTTTTCCGCTATCATTCTGATCTCTCCTCCCCGCCCTCTACTCTAATTTCCTACGAGGGAGGTGTCTCAGTTATATTGACACAGAGGGGTGTCTCATCGCTTTACGCCCACTTTTTCCGTTGAAGCTCTTGGCGGAGTCAGCATTACAAAGACTGATATTCCGGATAATAGAACGACAGGCTTTCGTGGCGATTTGGCGCTCAGCAAGACGTTTGAACGCGGCACAGCTTCTCTTGTCTACCGCCAGAGCGTTCTTCCCGGCACTCAGGGAAACGAACCCATTGACGCGAAACAGCTGTCGCTCCTCTATGCGGTTCCTCTGTCGCCGCGCTGGGATTTCAGTATTACAGGGGCTTATGGTTTATATAAATCTGTTGATGATACATCGCAAAATAAACGCGATATTACCGGCTCGGCTGAAGTGTCCTACAAGCTTGCTCGTTATGCGAGCGCGCTTGCGTCGTATTCTTACACGGATTCAAAAGACAAGAATAACAGCGTCAACAGCTATCAAAACAATGTGTTTCTGATAGGAATAAAACTCTTTACTGAAGCCAAACTTTAACACGATCCTTCTGTCCGCTTAGGCCATAAAAGCGTTGCTCAGAGGGCTTATTGAGCATCTCTTTTCCGCCGAAGCATTCCCCCCTCTCCCGGATGGACTTTGCGCTCATTTGACGGAGTAGGGCGCGGCACCGGCGGATATGCACCGGCCACAGGGGAAAGCCCATCTGCTAATGCCTGAGAAGGATGAGGATCTGCCATCACAGGCTGCCTGCGGATATCCATGTCAGGCAGGCAGTAGCTAATCTCCACGGCTATGCCGTTCGGATCAAACGTGTAGATGGAGTGGATGAACCCTTGGTCAATGACTTCCGTCACAAAGATGTCCGCAGCATTCAACCGGTCTTTCAGCTCCCATAACTGATCGGGTCCTTCAACGCCGAGGGCAACGTGGTCGAAAGCATAGGTGCCTTTGACCGGACGGCCGGCGTCCTTTTCAGCAACAGGCTCGACATCCGGCCATTCAAAAAAAGCTATGAGGTCATTTTCTGACACCTCGAAGAAATACTGACGAAATCCTTTTCCGCCGATTCCGGCAACGATTCTCAGCCCCAGCAGATCCCGCCAGAACCGTATTGTAGCGTCCATGTTGCCAGTTGCAAGGGCAAGGTGATTAATGCCGGTATAGCGCACCATGACGGCCTCCTGATAAGTGATGTCTTATTATCATTATTCAGGAAAAAAGAGGAAAAAGCAAAGGCATGCGCCTGGCTGCTCATGATATACTGACAGCAAGCACGGCCTCGGTCCGCCTGGACTGACTGAGCGCTCACAATTTTGAGTATCGGGGGAGATATGCATGAAGAGAAAAGCGCGGGTTGTGCTCAGCATGCTGGTTGCCGTATTTGTCTCGCTCTGTCTTGTAGTGCCAGGCTTTGCGGTCTCAAAAGAAGAGCCGAAAAAAGAGGCGGCAAAGCCTGTTGATCTGAATAATACCTCGCAAAAAGACCTTGAAGCATTAAAGGGGGTAGGTCCGGCAAAGGCAAAGAAGATTATAGCAAACCGCCCGTACAAGTCGGTTGATGAGCTTTCAAAGGCAGGGCTTTCCAAAAAAGAGATCGATGGTCTGAAATCCCATGTGGTCGTGGGTGTTGCTCCTGCGTCCGCACCGAAGGCTGATGCGAAGGCCCAGCCGGCGGCCAAAACGCCGGAGAAAGCTGCTCCGACTGCCAAGGAAGAAAAGCCGGCAAAGGACGCAAAGAAGGAAAAAGATGTCAAGAAAGAAACGAAGGCAAAACTGGCGCCCGGACAGAAGATCAATTTGAACGCCGCGAGTCAGGCCGACCTTGAGCTTCTTCCTGAAATCGGACCTGCCAAGGCCAAAGCTATTATAGACGGACGGCCCTACAGCAAGCCGGAAGATATCATGAAGGTCAAGGGAATCAAGCAGAAGACCTATGATCAGATCAAGGACAACATCGTTGTAAAATAGCTTTTTATGAGGCGGCATCTTTGGCGATGCCGCCTTTAGCTATATTCACTGAACACGAAACGACCCTTTTTATGGCAGACCTCCGCATTGACTTGATCCTAAGCATCTGTTTTGGCATCGGCCTGAGCGCCGCATGCGGTTTTCGTGTGTTTATTCCGCTGTTTGTTGCAAGCGGCGCTGCTTTCTTCGGGTATCTGCAACCATCAGCGGGGTTTGAATGGCTTGGGTCGGAGCCTGCTTTCTGGACATTCGCAACCGCAGCATTGCTTGAGGCTTCGGCATATTTTATTCCGTGGTTCGACCACCTGATGGATAGTATTGCAGGTCCGGCCGCTGTTGTTGCAGGAACGATTCTCATGGCTGCATCGCTGACCGACATGAGTCCGTGGCTCAAATGGACGCTAGCTCTTATTGCGGGAGGGGGGAGCGCCGCAGTAGTTCAAGGATCCTCAATGCTTGCCCGCGGTTTTTCGACAGCCCTGACCGGCGGAGCGGGAAACTTCCTGGTGGCTACTGCTGAAGCGGGAGGGGCGCTTGTTTTGAGCCTGCTGGCAATAGCCCTGCCGGTCGTGGCTGCGGGTGCCGTTGTCGTGATTGCAGTGTCGGGGATCCGGCGCGGAATTGCGGCGCTCAAGAGGAAGAGGCAAGGATAGTTCAGCTTGCTCCCGCATGGTCAGCGCGGCCGATGATTTGCCGTAAACCAGTCTATCAACTGCCGGGCTATTGTGCCTTTGCCGGGGATGGCCGGCAGGTCATCGGGGCTGTACCATGCAGCATCACTCAGTTCCGCCATATCAATCGTAATCTCACCGCTCTCATAGCGTGCAGTAAAGCCGGTCATCAGGACATTGGGGAACGGCCACGGCAGACTGCCGAAGTATTTAATGTCGGCAATTTCAATGCCGACCTCTTCCCGAACTTCGCGGTGAACACACTCTTCGAGCGTTTCACCGGGTTCAACGAAGCCGGCCAGAACGCTGTAAAAAGCGCATTTGAAACGGTGGGAGTGAGCAAGCAGTATCTTGCCGTCGCGGATGACTGCAACAATAATTGCCGGCGTTACCGGAGGATAGCTGACGATTCCGCAGGCCGGACACTCTTTTGCTCGAACATCGGTTTTTTTGAAAAGATTCGCGCCGCAGCGGCTGCAGAACCTGTACCTGCGGTCCCACTCGATAATCTGAAACGCCTTGCCGGCCATTGAGAAATGCTTATCCGGCAGCAGACTGAAGAGCGGTCTCAGCTCAGAGTATTCCATCTTGCCGGGAGTCCCGGTGATTTTTGCAGATTCGACCGCATAGCAGTCAATGTTGCCGATGCAGCCCAGATGAGATACGCTGACAGGCTCGAGTGAAATATTCTCGATGGAGTGAAGAAGGGGCAGCTCCGGCACGCCGGTGCGAACATCGACAAGGATCCTGTTTTCGTGAAAGATAAACCAATAGGCCGGCGTGGAACGGTCATGGAATGAAAACGCAGAATGAGCAAACGCCATGCAGATCCCTCTTCAGACGACCGAGCCTGTCTCGCTCAGGCGCTTGGCGAATTCCCTTGATTTCATCTCAACGGTTTCGGCAAGCCCGGCAAGCTCGTCAAACAGTTTTTCTATCTCCGATTTGGCGTCACTCAGTATTTTTGATTGCTCGCCGATGGTCTGCCAGTCTCCCTTTTCCGAAGCCGCAACCAGAATTTTTTCTGCAATCCCGCACTGCTCTTCGAGGTGAACGATTAAACTTTCCAACTGCTCCATGCGATTCTGCAGCGGCACAAGTATTCTTGAGCGGTCAGTAATAACATCGGCACGGAGTTTGCGCAGATTTTTCCGGGTGATTTTATCATCAGAAGAGGCTTTCTTCTGCTCGCTGAACAGCTCCTTTTCATTCAGCCAGCCGACGCGTTCAAGAAAGTCCTGGTAGGTTCCTTCAAAGACCCGGACGCCGCCGCCGTCAAATACTATGAGGCGCGTTGCCAGCGCATGCAGGATCATTTCACTGTGCGCAACAATGATGACGGCACCTTCAAAGGCGTCGATGGCCTCCAGCAGAGAGTCGACCGATTCCATGTCGAGATGGTTGGTCGGCTCGTCCAGCAGCAGTAGATTTGAGGGCTGGGCAAGCAGCTTTCCGAGCAGCACCCGGCTTCGTTCTCCTCCCGAAAGGACACTGATTTTTTTGAGCGCTGCGTCGCCGTCAAACATCATCACCCCGGAGATGGCGCGGGCTGTCCGCCGAAGCTCATCAGGAACAACCGACATAATCTCTTCCTCAACCGTCATGGCGTGAGAAAGCCGGTTGATATTGGTCTGGCCGAAGTAGCCGAGCTTGCATTTTGAGCTCAGCACGACTTCTCCATGCGAAGGGGTCAGCTCTCCCGCAAGCAGACTGAGCAGCGTCGTCTTTCCTTTTCCGTTGGGGCCGATGATTGCAACACGATCCTTCGGTCCGACGATGAAGCTCAGGTTTTCGATGAGCTGAGGGCCGGACGCATTATAGGAGAAGTTGAGGTTTTTTGTCTCCAGAAGCCACTTTCCGACAAAGGGCTCTTCATTGAACTGAAATTCGAGCGTACGGATGTTTTGCAGTTTGTCGAGTCTTTCATGCCGCTGGAGTGCCTTGATTTTTGACTGAACAGCCTTGGCCCGGGTGGCCTGTGCCCGAAACCGGTTGATGAACTGCTCAATATCCTGACGCTTTTTTTCATCATTGACTCGGGTGCGCTCATGGACCTCTTCATCCATCGCGATCTGCTGCCAAAACTTTTCGGTTGACCCCTCCATCTTGCGGAGCGTGCAGCGGTGAATTCCCATGGTGTGAGTCGAAACGCTGTCCATGAACGCGCGGTCATGGGTGATAAGCATGAGTTCATTCTTCCATGCGCGGAGAACCTCCTTCAGCCAGCGGATAGAAAGAATATCGAGGTAGTTCGTCGGTTCGTCGAGCAGAAGAAGGTTCGGTTCCTGCAGCAATACCTTTGCGAGGTTCAGGCGGATCTGAAACCCGCCTGAAAGCTCCAGAGGACTGCGCCGAAAATCGTCATCTGCAAATCCGAGCCCGGTAAGGACCTTCTCGGCGCGGTAGGTTTCATCAACCCCGTCGTCGCGCAACGGCAGCGAAAGGCACGCTTCCGCAAGAACGGTTTTTTGGGTGAATCTGATGTGCTGCGAAAGATGGCCGATCGCATAGCCGCTCGGAATGCTGATGGTCCCGCTGTCAGGACGCTCTTCGCCAAGAAGCATCCTGAACAGAGTGGTCTTGCCGTGGCCATTACGGCCGACAAGTCCGATACGTTCACCTGTGTTGACGGTGAACCCGACTTCATCGAAGATGGTCTGACGGCCGTATGATTTTGAGAGATTGTATGCCTGTATCATGGTCGGAGGTGCTTTTATTATAGAAAAGACAAGTGGTTTTTCGCATTTTTTTCTGACAGAATCGCGTTTGACAGGGAGTGATGACCTTACGGCTCTTCGATGCCATGTCAGGCGCAATCATGCCGGGATGCACCAAGATTCCGGGATGCACCCTTCGCCGCCTCGGCTTCAATACCGGCTGGGGATATGCGGCAAGCTATCTTCAAGAGTCGTTCTTTCGGTAAACTATAAGTCAGTGTCAATGAAATGAAACGAGGTGCATATGAAACGTTTGCTGGGAATCATGCTGGTAATTGCTGTTGCTGCTGTTCCTGGATTTTCTGCGGAGCCGCAGTCAAAGATGACGGAAAGAGACCAGATTGGGTATAGCTATGGCTATGTGAACGGCCGAACGCTCAATCAGCATGGGATTGATTTGCCGCTTGAAAAGATTCTGGAAGGGCTGCGTGCCGGCTATCTTGGCGGGAAGAGCGCGTTGAATGACGAGGAGATGAGCAAATCTTTACAGTCACTGCAGAAGGAGTTTGCCGCGAAGCGTGCAGAAGCAGTCAAAAAACAGGGCGACCAGAATAAGACGGAAGGGGACGCATTTCTTGCCGAAAACAAGAAAAAAGACGGCGTTATTGTTACTGCGAGCGGCTTGCAATACAAGGTGCTCGCCTCGGGCACGGGCAAACAGCCGCAAGAGTCCGAAAGTGTAAAGGTGCATTATCGCGGGACGCTGCTGAACGGAGCCGAATTTGACAGTTCCCTAAAGCGGGGTCAGCCGGCAACCTTTGCGCTGAATGGTATCATTCCCGGATGGCGGGAGGCGCTCAGGCTGATGAAAGAAGGAGACAAGTGGCAGCTCTTCATTCCTTCGGGTCTTGCCTATGGTGAACGCGGCGCTCCGCCTTCAATCGGTCCGAACCAGACACTGCAGTTTGAAGTTGAATTGCTCGAGGTCATACCGAAAAAATAGCTTCGGAGAAGCGGGCTTTTTTATGGAGCCCCCTTCTTTGTTGTTTTTCTGCCTGGTTTCTTTTTGAATGACGGCGTTTTGCTGTCTAACTCTTTAGCGAGGTGCATATGAAACGTTTGCTGGGAATTATTCTGATTATGGTTATTGCCGCAGTTCCGGCGGTTGCGGCTGAGAAAGGGGCACCGAAGACCGGCAAGGAGAAGCTCGGGTACAGCGTCGGCTATGTTACCGGCATGAACATGAAGCAGGATGGCCTGGATATCTCTGCAGAGCAGCTCTCCCGGGGCATCAGGGATGGGTATCTGGGGAAAAAGGGCGCAATGACTGAAGACGAAATGAAAGGTGCGCTTGATGAATATCAGAAAGTTCTTGTTGCAAAGCAGGCCGAAGCTATGAAACTGGTGGCTGAGAAGAACAAGAAGGAAGGGGCAGCATACCTTGCAGAAAACGGAAAAAAGGAAGGCGTCATTACGACTGCAAGCGGTTTGCAGTATAAGGTAATCACTCCGGGAACGGGGAAGCAGCCGAAAGAGAGCGACTCCGTGAAGGTGCACTACCGAGGCACTACGCTCGACGGGACAGAATTTGACAGCTCAATCAGGCGCGGAGAGCCGGCGACCTTTCCGGTGAACGGCGTTATTGCGGGATGGAAAGAGGTGCTGCAGCTGATGAAGGAAGGGGCAAAATGGCAGGTGGCAATCCCCTCAGAGCTTGCCTATGGTGAGCGGGGGGCAGCCCAGGTCATCGGGCCGAATCAGGTTCTCCTTTTCGATGTGGAACTGATACAGATTGTGCAGTAGTGTCGTGAGCCGAAAGCTTTCGCACAAGCATCAGAGCGCATTGACAAGACGTGCCGTGAGTTAGTAATATTATCAAAACTATTTCTTGTTCGAGATCTATACATGATTAAGGAGGTGAGTGCTTTGTATTTAGTTGTGGTTGATAATGACAAGTGCACCGGTTGTGAGGAGTGCGTCAACAACTGTCCGCAGGTTGTTTTCCAGATGAAGGACGAAAAGTCCGACCCGTTCCAGGCTTCCGAGTGCGTGATGTGCGAGACCTGTCTCAACGTTTGCCCGACGAGCGCCATTACCATCACTGAGATTTAATCAGGCATAAAAAAGGGGTTCCGCTTATGCGGAACCCCTTTTGAGTTTGGCTATTTTGCAGCATACAAAGCAGCAGACAGCAACGGATTTTGGAATAAAGAGCCTTTCGTGTTTGTGGGTGTGGCAGATGCGAAGTGGAGTAAATTCGTCTGAAGTGATCGAGCCCAGAGTTGCGAACGTAAAGCACGATCATTTGCACAGTTGAAGGCCTTTGCTCCGGAGCATTTACTCTCCACCTGGGCGCGGGCAGCAGATGCTGTTTTACGTCCAGCAAGCAACAGGAAGGCATAGGAAGCAGCAATCAGAGCGGGAACTGCCTGCACCGCATTCTGCGTTCTGACCTGAGACTCCCCCATCCCCAGCACAGTCTTTTCATCCCTGAAATCCAGCTCAATCTTCCATCGCCATAGATATGCCTGAAGGAGCCGGTCAAGCGGCAGTTCGGGATGGTACAGGGCAGATACGCCGGAAAAGCCGATGTGTTTTTGCGGGACGATGCCTGAGGGGCCTGCTCAAAGAGTGCATCGACAGCGTCGTTCAGGCTTGCCGTTTTTTTTCATTGCCGACGGAGGCACCTGATGACGTTTCAGTACCAGCTGGCTCTTATCCTCAATAATACACTCCACGGTCTCGCCGCGTTGAAACTGCATTGCCTGCGCAACGGCTGACGGGAAGTTGATATACCACTGTTCACTTGCCGCACGTTTGATCAGCTGCACCTTGGTCGGATAGCCCACAGCACCCCCTCTATCTGGCTATAAGAGTAGATGTGCTATACCAAAAAAAAGGACCATTGCAATCCCTTTTCTTGCTGTCTGTCTCAAACTCAGTATTTAGTCAATGGCCAAACTCAAGACAACGGGCGGGAGGCCTAAGGCCTCCCGCCCGTTGTGTCAAAAAACCTGAACAACTACCTTCTGCGAAATCTTTTTCAGAAACAGGCAGGTTAAGCCTGATTGATTGCGCTCAGCTTCCAGGGGTTGTTCCCGACCGGACGCGTTACTGTCCAGAACTCCTCGAACTTTACCGGGTCGGTCTTGCTGCCGGCGACAACTGATCCCGATGACTCCTCAACGGTATAGTCGAGCAGATTAGCCGAAAAGAGCACAGTAATAAAGTCCGCGCCGCTCTCCTGCCACGCTTCGGTAATCTCTACGTTTCTGACCGCGATATTTTCGATGCGGTTAATCTGTCTCTTGCTCCTCATTTCGTCAACATCAGCCTGCAGTGCGCGCCGCATATCATCCGCCAGTACCCCGGAAGCGATAGAAAGGTCACGGTTGCCCCATGCCGACTGAATCTTGAAAAAGAGGTCGGTCACCTGTTCCTTGAAGCGGCGTTCATCAAATGAGCCGTCCATCTGCCTGATATACTGCAGTCCCTGTTCGGTATCAGACGGCTGATTGGATGCCTGAGACTCAACCGCTCGCGGGATATCGTACGATACGGGAGGAGCCTGCTCAGTGCCTGCGGTTCCAGAGCGCTGGTACGCATAATTCTCCTGCTCTTTTTTCTTTTTGAACATTCTGTACACCAGGAACAGAATCCCGCCGATAAGCAGTATCTCGATAAGACCAATGCCGCTTCCGCCGAAGCCTCCCAGCCCGCCCATGGCACTTGCGATGCCGCTGAAAAGCATTGCGCCGAGGAGACCGCCCGCCACTGCGGTCAGCATTGTTCTGGCAAAGCTCGGTTTCTGCGCCGCCGCCGCAGGCGGAGTAACGGCCGACTGATTGCGCTGTTGCTGCTGCTGCATGGCCGGACGTGATGAGTCAGGCTTTGCAGGTTCTGACATGCTGCGCGAGCCGCGGCTACCTGAAGACTTGCTCCCGCCGGCGCGGGCCCATGCTTCCATCTCAAATGCGGTACAGCTCAAAAATACAGCTACAAGGGCAAATGATAACAGCTTGAGCATCTTTACTTTCATTTTTTTCCTCCTGAGTGGGTGCTGTTAATAGTATATCAGAGACATCTTCTTTCAGACATAGCATGATTGTGCTTTCCGCAAAGCGCGGTATAATGTGGCAAGACAGCATTTTACCTCAAAGGAGCGTGTGATGGAACGACAAGATCTGGAACAGCTTGGGAAAACAATACGCTACTGGATTATTCGTTCGACAACCGAGGCAGGCTCAGGGCACCCCACCTCTTCCCTGTCGGCGACGGATCTTATGACGTGCCTGATGTTCGGCGGTTTTTTCCGCTTTGATTCCGCCAATCCGGCTCACCCCAACAATGACCGGCTCATCTTTTCAAAAGGTCACGCAGCGCCGCTTCTCTATGCGCTTTGGGCGGCAGCCGGCGCGGTTGCCGAAGAAGAACTCATGACGCTCAGAAAATTCGGCAGCCGTCTTGAAGGGCACCCGACCATGTTTTTTCCGTATGCTGAAGCCGCCACCGGCTCGCTCGGACAGGGACTTTCCATCGGAGTAGGCATGGCGCTGAATGCGAAATATATCGACAAGCTCCCGTACCGTACTTTTGTGCTGCTGGGCGACAGCGAAATGGCCGAAGGGTCGCAATGGGAAGCGATCCAGCTGGCTGCGCACTATAAACTCGATAACCTGATCGGCGTCATCGATGTAAACCGCCTCGGACAGCGCGGCGAGACGATGTATGGCCATGAAATCGCTGCGTATGAGCGCCGGGTTATGGCGTTCGGCTGGAATACCGTTGTCATTCACGGCCACAACATGCATCAGGTTTTGTCGGCATTCGATCAGATTTATTCCAACTCAGGAGCTCCGTTGATGATTATCGCACAGACCTGCAAGGGGAGCGGCATCTCAGCGGTGCAGGACAAGGAAGGCCGTCACGGGACTGCACTGACCAGGGAAGAGTCCGAGCAGGCGATTGCGGAGCTCGGCGAGGTAGATACTTCGCTTCGCTGCGCGCTCGTCATGCCCGAAAATCTAAAGGTTCCGGTGCAGACCGGGCAGAGGCCGGCGGATCTCGCCTACCCGAAGGACAAACCGGCGGCAACGCGAAGAGCTTATGGAAATGCTCTTGCGCGCCTCTATCCGCTCTATCCGGACATGGTCGTGCTCGACGCTGAAGTGAGCAATTCGACCTATGCCGATATCTTCAAAAAAGCATATCCTGAGCGCTTCTTTGAGATGTACGTTGCGGAGCAGAATATGGCCGGAGCAGCGCTTGGTCTGGCGCGCCGCGGCAAGATCCCTTTTATTTCTTCCTTTGCGGCATTTCTGACGCGTGCTTTTGATCAATTCCGGATGGCGCGCTACTCTGAAGGCAACATCAAAATCTGCGGCTCTCATGCAGGGGTGTCTATCGGGGAAGACGGCACGTCGCAGATGGGGCTTGAGGATATCGCAATGTTCCGTGCGGTGCTTGACTGCGTCGTCCTGTATCCGTCCGATGCGGTGTCGACCGAAAAGCTTGTTGAAGAAGCGATCCATCACAAGGGAATGGTGTACATCCGCACCACACGCAAGGAAACGCCGGTTCTTTACGACGCAGATGACGCGTTTCCGATTGGGGGCAGCAAAACGGTGCGCAGAAGCGCACACGATGTCCTGACGATAATCGGAGCCGGCATTACAGTGCATGAAGCCATCGCCGCCTGCGACAAGCTGAGGCTCGAAGGCATCAATGTCAGGGTTGAGGACCTTTATAGCGTAAAGCCGATAGACAAGGAAATGCTGCGCGAGGCAGCACTTGAAACGCGGGCGATCATCACGGTCGAGGACCACTATCCCGAAGGCGGTCTGGGCGAAGCGGTCAGGAGCGCGCTCTTTGATTGTCCGGTGCCGGTCTACTCGCTGGCGGTCACGAAGATGCCGCGGAGCGGCAAGCCAGCGGAGTTGATGGAATATGAGGGCATTTCCTGCGATGCCATTATCCGGAAGGTAAAAGAGGTTTTGTAGGAATATGGTTATGCATGTTCACGCACCATGCAACTCAATATTTATCCCGGAACTGTCAAGAGAAAACAGGTCAGCATTGTAACTCTTTGTTTTGTTGCTTTTTTTGTCGTTCCGGCCTTCGGCGTGAGCTCAGTCGAACGCTCGTCCGGAATCCTTCCGGTATTTTCCTGCCGAACAGCAGCGGCAGGAAGGACTCCGAACAAGTCGGAGTGGCAAAAAAAAGACTCCCGACCTGTCTGCGTGCGGCCACGTACAGGCAGGCGAGCGGGAGTGACAGAAATGCTACAAACGTTCAAGATAATTATGGGTTCAGTGTTCGCAAAAAAAAGGCGGAGAAAGTCGTCTCCGCTTTTTTGCCTGGAAAGTTCGCTACTTGTTCAGTTGTTCCGTCATTAATTTCGCCACTGCCTTCGCAAACGCGGTCGAATCTTTCGGCTTTGCGCCTGAAAGCAGCAACGCCTGATCCAGAAGCAGACCGATGTTCTCCTTCAGCGCCGGATCGGCGCTGTTCTTTTCGAACGCTGCATTCATGGCTTCGATAACCGGATGATGAGGGTTCATCTCCAGAATCCGCTTGTTTTCGGGCAGCTCCTGCCCCATCGCCTTGAAGATGCGCTCCATTGAAGGGTCCATCTGGTTCTCGTCGGTCACCAGGCAGCAGGGAGAATCGGTCAGGCGTCCCGAGAACCGGACATCCTTCACATCGTCCTTCAGTTCAGCCTTGATGAGATCGATGAGCTTGCTGTATTTCCGGTCTGCTTCTTTTTTCTCTTTCTCCTCGTCCTTGTCGAGCGCAATATCGCCGCGGGTGATGGACTTGAGCTTCTTCCCCTTATATTCGGTGAGGTCGTTCATGATAATCGGATCGACTTCGTCGGTCATGATGAGGACCTCAAACCCTTTCTTTGCAAAGGCTTCAAGGTACGGCGAGCGGGATGCCTCGTCATAAGATGCGGCGGCAACGTAATATATATCCTGCTGGTCCTGCTTCATGCGGTCAACGTAATCTGGCAGCGACGTGTAGTGGTCTTTTCCCCGAGCGGTGGAAGCAAAGAGGAGCAGGTCAGCTATCGCCTCGCGGCGGCTGTAATCAAAATGGATGCCCTCCTTGAAAATTTTACCGAAGTTTTTTGAGAAAGCAAGGTATTTCTCAAAATCATCGCGTTTCATGTCGGCGAGCGTATCGAGTACTTTTTTCGTGATGCTCTTTTTCATCACCTCAACCTGTCGGTTGTTCTGGAGAATCTCGCGTGACACGTTCAGCGGCAGGTCGGAGGAATCGACCACCCCTTTTACAAAGCGCAGCCATGCGGGAATCAGCGCTTCGCAGTGATCCATAATCTGTACTCGCTTGACGTAGAGCGCGGGGCCTGGTTTGAATTCCTTGTAGAAAATGTCAAACGGCACTGCAGACGGCAGATAGAGCAGCGCGGTAAACTCGGTCGTCCCCTCCGCCTTGTAATGGATGACTTTTGCAGGATCGCTGAAGTCATGAGCTATATGCTTATAGAATTCATTGTAGTCCGAATCGCCGATCTCGGCCTTATCCCGCAGCCAGATTGCCTTCTGTGAGTTCAGTGTTTCATCTTTCCGGATCTTGACGGTCTTGTCCTTGTCGAGCGAGCTCGGCTCGTCGCGCTCCACTTCCATAACAACCGGATACTCGATGTAATCGGAGTATTTGCGGATGATGTCCCGGATTTCCCATTCGTCGAGATATTTTTTGTCTTCTTCCCTGAGCCGGAGGACGACATCGGTGCCGGCAGCAGTGCGCTCAGCAGCCTCAATGGTGTAGCTGCCGTCAGCCGTTGATTCCCACCGCACCGCCGCTTCGCCGGAGCCCGCTTTTTTCGAAACAACCGTCACGCTGTCGGCAACCATGAACGACGAATAAAAACCGACGCCGAACTGTCCGATAAGCTCAGGGTGATCTTTGATTTCGCGACTTTTCAGCAGTGCGAGAAATTCGGCTGTGCCTGAGTGCGCGATGGTTCCCAGATGCGTGACGGCATCCTCATGCGTCAGGCCGATGCCGTTGTCGCTGATGGTCAGCGTGCCCGCCGTTTTGTCCGGCGTTATTCTGATGGTCCAGGCAGTCTCGGCAATCTCCCTGTTTGTCAGAGCCTCGTAGCGGGCCTTGTCAATTGCGTCGGATGCATTGGAGATGAGTTCCCGCAAGAATATCTCCTTGTGCGAATACAGCGAGTGAATCATGAGGTTCAGAAGTTCCTTCACCTCGGTTTTGAATTCGTGTTTCTGCAGCGTCATCTTCAATCCTCCTTGCAGGTGAAAGCTCTTTTTTTTATTCAGGCTAACCTTTTTATATAAAAGAGTTTCCCTGTTTCTGTCAACCTGCCGGGCGGCAATTGTTGCGCAGGACAGGATATCCGGCATGCTGTTCGTTGACAAATCAAGGAGCGTGTTTTAAAGTACAGATACCTGGGGGTGGCCGCAGGCCTGAGAGAGTCCTGTTTTTCAGGAACGACCCTTTGAACCTGATCCGGGTAATGCCGGCGAAGGGAATGGGCAATCATCAACGCAGCGCCCTTGTTCCTCCGGGACAGGGGCGTTTTTTTGGAGGGGAAACATGGAAGACAGATTGATTATCTGCGGTATCGAGTTTCAGTCCCGTCTCTGGGTAGGTACCGGCAAGTACAAGGATTTTGAAGAGACGGTGCGGGCCATTGAAGCATCCGGCGCCGATATGGTGACGGTTGCGGTCCGGCGTGTCAACATTACCGACCGCAACTCGCCGAACCTGCTCGATTGCCTCGACCCGAAGAAGTACAAAATCCTGCCGAACACAGCGGGCTGTTACACTGTTGAAGATGCCCTGCGCTACTCACGGCTTGCCCGCGAAGCAGGTGTTTCAGACCTCATAAAGCTGGAAGTCATAGCGGATGAAAAGACGCTCTTCCCCGACGTTATCGGGCTGCTGAAGGCGACAGAAATTCTGGCAAAAGAGGGCTTCATCGTATTCCCGTATACCAATGACGATCCGGTCATGTGCCGGCGCCTCGAAGATGCCGGTGCAGCCGCAGTAATGCCGCTCGGTGCGCCTATCGGCTCCGGTCTGGGCATCCGCAATCCGTACAACATCAAAATCATCCTGGAGCACTCAAAAGTGCCGGTTATTGTCGATGCGGGCGTCGGCACTGCTTCCGATGCGACCATTGCCATGGAACTCGGCTGCGATGCCGTGCTGATCAACACCGCAATCGCCGGGGCACAAGACCCGATTGCAATGGCGGCCGCCATGAAGCACGCCACGATTGCAGGCCGCCTCGCGTTCAAAGCAGGCCGCATCGGGAAGAAGCTCTATGCGACAGCAAGCAGCCCGCTGGAAGGCATGCTTCTTTAAAATCCCGAAACGAAAAAACGCACCACCACAAAAGGGAGAGGCCCGGCATCTCCCTTTTGTGGTGGTGCGAAGCTTCTACAAAGGTGCCTGCCCGGGGAACCGGGACGATTCCGGTTCCTCCTGAACGCGGGAAAAGAGCATGACGAGGGAGCGGGGCTGAACCGTGTATGCATGATCTTTGATGAACGGTGCTGCCTTCAAGGGAACGATATCATCGGGGGACGTCAGCGACGTATCGAGGACACGCTGCCAGCCCATCCCTGCATTCCTGGGCAGCTCGAAGGCTAGCGGCTCCCAGTAGGCGTTCATCATGCAGTGGAACGTGAAGCCGCGCAGCAGGCTCCGGACTGAAAACGCTATGCTGTGCGAGTGATCGCTCCAGTCGGGCCGGTTCAGGCGCACTCCGTGCCACTGCACTTCAGCCTGCCGGATAAGCTCATTGAGACTGAAGCC
This sequence comes from Dissulfurispiraceae bacterium, assembly GCA_035477855.1. Lineage (GTDB taxonomy): Bacteria > Nitrospirota > Thermodesulfovibrionia > Thermodesulfovibrionales > Dissulfurispiraceae > JAAYUK01. The sequence continues at coordinate 8,767 of DATIKF010000170.1, read as the reverse complement.
GAGGTCGACCATTGCATGATCGCTTTCCTGCCGCTGCGCGATGAGCAATTTCACGAAACGATGGATGTCGCCATGCTTATCGAGCAGCGACCAGTCCATCCAGTTCAGTTCACTGTCATGACAATACGCGTTGTTGTTTCCGAGCTGCGTCCTGCGCATCTCATCGCCCATGAGCAGCATGGGCGTTCCGACCGAGAGCAGTGTTGCGGCGAGGAAGTTTTTTATCTGGCTGACCCGCAGGTTTTCTACTGCAGGGTCGTCGGTCGGACCTTCAGCGCCGCAGTTCCAGCTCAGGTTTGCATCGCAGCCGTCGCGATTGTTCTCCCTGTTTGCCTCATTGTGCTTATTGTTGTAGGAAACGAGGTCATTCAGGGTAAAGCCGTCGTGACACGTAACGAAGTTGATGCTCTGTTCCGGGCCGCGCTCTTCGTACCCGTATATGTCGGGACTGCCGAAAAGGCGGGAAGCAAGGCGCGACACAGTGCCCGGCTCTCCGCGGAAAAAGCTTCTCACATCGTCGCGAAACCGCCCGTTCCACTCCTGCCAGAATTCACCGACAAAGCTTCCGACCTGATAGAGTCCGGCGGCGTCCCATGCCTCTGCAATAAGCTTGGTCCCGGCCAGAACCGGATCGGAATCTATTGAAAGCACGACCGGCGGATTTTGCAGCGGGTTGCCGTCTTCATCGCGGGAGAGAATCGAGGCGAGGTCAAAGCGAAATCCGTCGACATGCATCTCGCTTACCCAGAAGCGGAGGCTGTCAAGAATGAGCCTTCTCACAACAGCGTGGTTCGCGTTCAGGGTATTGCCGCACCCGCTGAAGTTCGTATATCCGGCACTGTCCGGTTCAAGAATATAGTATGTGTCATTGGCGAGTCCCCGGTAACAGAAGGTCGGTCCGTTTAAATCGCCCTCAGCCGTGTGATTGTAGACAACGTCAAGTATGACCTCGATGCCTGCGCGGTGCAGGGCTTTCACCATGTCGCGAAACTCGTCAAGCGGCCCGAGCAGATCCTGCCGGGAGCTGTACTGACGATGCGGTGTGAAAAAGGATATGGGACTGTACCCCCAGTAATTCAGCAGGCCGGGGGGAGCATCCTGCGGGTCGAACTGATAGGTCGGCAGAAGCTCTACAGCAGTTATCCCGAGATTCTGCAGATAGGGAATCTTTTCGACAAGTCCGGCGAATGTCCCGCGTTTTTCGGGCAAAACCCCGGAATTCGGATTCTTCGTAAACCCGCCGACATGCATCTCATAAATAATCGTCTTTGAAAAAGCCCGCCGCAGCGGCACATCGCCTTCCCAGTCGTATGCGGACAAATCGGCAACCACGCTTTTCATGGCAAACGGGGTATTGTCTCCGTGGCGGTATGCTGCGGATCGATCGTAATGGGCCGGAATCGCAATGCCCCGCGCATAGGGATCGAGCAGTACTTTTTCGTGGTCAAAATGCAGGCCCAGGCCGGGCGCATGCGGCCCGAAGACCCGGTATCCGTATATCTGCCCGCTGACGATGCCCGGCACAAAGACATGCCAGTAATGGTGCGTCCTGTTTTTGCGCGAGTCGAGCGTAATAATCCGGGCAGGCTCGGAAGCCTCCGCATGATCAAAGAAAAGCAGCTCCACAGTCGAGCTCTTATCAGAATACAGCGAAAAGTTTACCCCGTCCGGGGTCAACTTCGGGCCGAGAGGGAAGGTCTTTCCGAATGTCGGGTCAGCGGCCATGCTGCGCTCTCCTTTGTTCCGTTTGAGATAAGGATAGCACAAAAAGGGTCGCACGGAACGCGGATTATCCGGCAGTGCCGCGCAACGCTCTTCACGACCGGCCGCGTGCGTTATGTTTGAAACTAAAATGTGCTATATTCAAAACACTACCGTATTCAAGGAATAGTGATGGAAGACAAGCCCGCATCTCCAGATGACCGCCAGGCTCCCGGCGTTTCGACCGTGCCGAACGCGTCACTCCCGGCAGAGCAGGAGTTCGGCCTGCTTATGCATCATATGATCGAAGCATTTTGCGAAGTCGAGATGTCCGGCAGGATTATCCGCTGGAATCAGGCATTTCTCCAGTTGACCGGCTATGCCGCGGAAGAGATCGGCAGCCTCACATACGTTGATCTTACTCCTGAGAAGTGGCATGCTTTCGAGGAAGGCATTGTCCGGCAGCAGGTACTGCCGCGCGGGCATTCCCATGTCTATGAAAAGGAGTATCGGCGCAAAGACGGCAGCATTGTGCCGATAGAACTCCGCACCTGCCTGACCCTCCATCCGGACGGTTCACCGAAAAGCATGTGGGCCATTATCCGCGACATATCGGAACGCAAGCGTTCCGAGGATTTTCTGCTCGATGCCGCCAGACGCTGGCAGGCCACTTTTGATGCTGTCAGCGTCTCAATCGCGGTGCTCGATCTTCAGCAGCGGGTAGTGCTGTGCAACCGGGCGACTGCGGCATATCTGAACCTGCCGCTGGAGCAGATATTAGGCAGCCAGTGCTACGAGCTTTTTCATGCGAGTTCTTCCCCCATTCCAGAATGTCCTTATTGCACCATGCGGGAGACAGGCCTGTGCGCCGAATCTGCCGTGCAGGTTGGAGAGCGCTGGTTCGAAGTGAGGGTTGATCCGTTAAAGAACAGGTCCGGCGAGTTAGCCGGCGGTATCCATGTGATGTACGACATAACCGAACGCAAACGGAGTGAGCACGCGATAAAAAATGCTGCTGCCGAATGGCGGACTACCTTCGATGCGGTCGGAAGCGGCATCTGTCTGCTGGACAGGGACATGCGCATTGTTCGGGCAAACAGGGCAATGGCCGACATTGCCGGCCGTCCGATTGAAGAGCTGCCGGGACAGTTTTGCTGGAAGATCGTGCATGGAAGCGACCGACCGATCCCCGATTGCATATGCTCCCGGTTGTTGATCTCAAATAAAGCTGATGCCGCCGAAATGCAGATTGGCGACCGATGGTTTCATGTTTCTTTAGACCCGCTGCTTGACGAGGCAGGAGAGCTATGCGGCGCCGTGCATGTGATGCGGGATGTAACCGAACGAAGGGGACTGCTCGATCAATTGAGCAAGAGCGAGGCGCTGCTCTCCGATACGGAACGTCTGGCGCATATCGGCAGCTTTCAGGTTGATGCCGATACCGGCGGTATTTTCTGGTCCGACGAACTATACCGTATTTTTGAGATCCCTGAGCACATGCCCCCCCTCAACTTTGAGGAGATATGTTCCATGGCGCACCCGGCTGACGCCGGGAAGCTCAGAAGAACCGTTGAAGCGCTTTTTTTTGCGGGCGCGGGCATTGTTGATGAAGACTTCCGGGTGGTGCTGCGGAGCGGTGGGCAGAAGCATCTGCACCTTATCGGGCAGACAATCAGAAGCAAACAGGGACAGGGTTCCGTCATCAGCGGAGCGGTGAAGGACGTTACGATGGAGATACAGGCGGAGGATGCTCTGTATCGGGATGAAGAGCGGCTTGCCCTGCTTCTGGAAATGACGAACATGCGGAATACTTCCGAGCAGGAACTCTTTGAATGGGCGCTGGAGGCGGTTGTCTTTCTTGCCGGAAGCACGGGAGGGTACTTCCACCTGTATGACGAAGATTTGGAAACGACGACGCTGACGGCATGGTCTGCCGAGGTTAAAGAGCAGTGCAAAACGCCCGCAAGCCTGCACCATCCGCTTTCCGGCGCCGGCATCTGGGCTGACAGCATACGGCGGCGTGATGCGGTCGTCCATAACGACTACGCTTCCGGGAGCGGGGAAAGAGTGCTCCCTAAGGGGCATTTTCCGCTGAAGCGGCATCTGGGCGTACCGGTCTTTGACGGCGGGCGCATCGTCGCTGTCGCCGGCGTGTCAAACAAGGAAGAGCCGTACGACGAGGCGGATGTCAGACAGGTACAGTTTTTCATGAACGACATGTGGACAATTGTTGCGCGAACCCGCGCGGAAAAACGTCTCTCCGAGAGCGAACATGCATTCAGGAGCCTGTTTGAGGCTTCGCTGGACGGGGTATTCCGCATTGGGGCTGACGGGCGGATTGAACGTGCCAATTTGTCGTTAGCCCGCATATGCGGCCTTGAAAAGCCGGACGAGCTGTTCGGCAGATTCATAATGGATTTCTGGGAGAACCCCTTTGAGCGATCCGTCTATCTCGCACTGCTCAGAGAGAAGGGACAGGTTAGGCACTATCCGTTCCGGTTGCGCACCGCCGCAGGGAAACTCCGCGAGGTCGAGGTCACAGCCACTGTACTGAGAAACGAGAGAGGCGAATTTATAGCTGAAGATGGCATACTGTGCGATGTGACCGAGCAGCGTCAATTGCAGGAGCAGTTGCGGCGGTCGCAAAAAATGGAGGCGGTCGGACGGCTCGCGGGCGGCATTGCGCATGATTTCAACAATATCCTGTCGGCGATGCTCGGCTTCGCTTCACTTCCGCTTATGTCCGGAAAGGTCGGCGACAGTGAGCGAAACACGCTCCAGCAGATTATTTCGTTGGTCGAGCGTGCCGCTACCCTTACCAAGGGATTGCTCGCGTTCAGCCGCAGGCAGATACTGACGATGAAGCCTGAAGAACTCAACCGGATTGTCGGCATTGTCGTGAACCTTCTGCGGAGGCTGATCGGCGCAGACATATCGCTGATTGTGCGGGAATCGCCGCTGCCGCTGCCGCTGCAGGCAGATGCCGGACAGATAGAGCAGGTGTTCATGAACCTGGCAACCAATGCCCGCGATGCCATGCCGGACGGCGGCACACTGACCATTGAGGCGGGCAAAGTCAGCCTTGCCGGGGGTGAGATAGAGGGGCTTGAGCCGGGCGACTACGCGCTGATTCGGGTGAGCGACACCGGCGCCGGCATTGCCCCGGCAGATCTGGACAAGATTTTCGATCCGTTCTTTACCACCAAGGAGACCGGCAAGGGAACCGGTCTCGGCCTTGCTTCCGTGTACGGCATCATGCAGCAGCATGGCGGCACTGTCCGGGTGCAAAGCACGGTCGGTACGGGAACGACTTTTTTGCTGTACCTGCCGCTCAGTGCGGCTGCCGGAGAAGCCTCGGGCGAAAGCGATGCGGCGCCTGTTGCAGGCGGGTCGGAGACGATTCTGCTTGCGGAAGACGATACGACCTTGCGCCGTATCACGAAAAAAACACTCGAGATGCGCGGATATGCTGTTCTTGAAGCGGAAAACGGCGCGGAAGCTGTTGCGATTTGTGAGGCGGAAAAGGGGAAAATAGATCTGATCCTTACCGATGTCGTCATGCCGGAGCTCGGCGGCCTTGAGGCGTGGCATATCATGCATGAACGGTATCCGGCGATACGGATTGTTTTCATGAGCGGCTATATTTCGGATGAAGGCAAACGCGCGGCGATCGAGCGGCTCGGGCATACTTGCCTGACCAAACCGTTTGAACCCCGCCAGTTGTTCGCAATTATCAGAAAAGAGCTGGATCGTGCCTGAGCAGACTTCCGGCAAAAACCGCGAGCCGTCAGATATGCTGCGCGGCAGAACGGTGCTTCTTGTCGATGATGACTCCGACTTCCGGCAATCGCTTGCTCTTCAGCTCGCCTTTTTCGGCTGCTCTGTCGAGCAGACCGGCAACGGCGAGACCGGCATTGCAATGGCAGCCGCTGCCGCTCCCGACGTCATCCTGCTCGACCTGAACATGCCCGGCATGCAGGGAGATGAGGTCTGTGCGCGGCTGCGCGCCGATATTCAATCCGCCGCCATCCCGATCATAATCATAACCGGCGAAGAACAGCACGATGCGATCATCAAATCGCTTGAAGCAGGGGCGAATGATGTGCTCAGAAAACCGATCAATCCGATGGAGCTGATGGTAAAGATTCGCAACCTCGTCTCACTGCGCCTTGTTGAGGAACTGAAGATCGAGCAGAACATGATGCAGGATACGATTGCGGCGGTCGGGCAGGCCAAGCGCGAGTGGGAAACGACCATGGACTGCGTTGCGGATGTGATTATCCTGACCGACCGGCAGGATCGCATCATTCGGTGCAACCGGGCGATGACGGATCTTGCGGGGATGCCGTTTGAGCGTCTTCTGGGGAAACGCTGGCAGCCGGTTCTGGCCGAAGCCGGGTTTGTCTGCTCGGTGAGCGAGCAGGCGGAGATCGAGTATCTCACTCCCTGCGGCACAGTTTATGATCTTTCTGTCTCCTATGTGCCTCGTGCGGCGGGCTTGCCCGCAGCGGTTATCCGGCTGCTTGATGTGACCGCGATACGGGAGGCCCAGAAATCCCTTGAAGAAAGCCATCGCCTCCTGTCCGAACAGAACAGCGCTCTGGAATGTGCCAATGCGGAACTCCAAAGCATGCAGTTTCAGATGATCCAGCAGGAAAAAATGTCGTCCATCGGCCAGCTTGCGGCAGGGGTTGCGCATGAAATCAATAATCCGATCGGGTTCATCAGCAGCAATCTGAGCACACTGCGCCGGTATGCGGAATGGCTGAAAGCATACATTGCCGCGGTTGATGCATGCATTGAGGAGCTTCCGGACGATGCCCGCCGGCGACTCGCAGCTGCGCGCAGGGAGAACAAGATCGACTATCTGGTGCCGGACATCGAGGCCCTTGTCCACGAATCGCTCGACGGGGCGGAGCGTGTGAAGAGCATAGTGAAGGATCTGAAAAGCTTTTCGCGTGTGGATGAAACAGAAAGCAAAGCGGCGGACATCAATGCCGGAATCGACAGCACGATCAATATTGTCTGGAGTGAGCTGAAGTACAAGGCGACGGTGGAACGCGACTTCGGCAAACTGCCGCAGACGCTCTGCAACCTCGGGCAGCTCAATCAGGTCTTCATGAACATGCTGGTCAACGCCGCGCATGCCATGGAGACCCAGGGGCGCATTACGGTAAAGACGTGGGCGGATACCCACGATATTTTTGTGCAGATTGCAGACACCGGCAGCGGTATCCCTGCCGACAAGCTGCAGAAGATATTCGAGCCGTTTTTTACGACCAAGGAGGTCGGAAAGGGAACCGGTCTGGGGCTCAGCATAGCATATGATATCGTGAAACGCCATAACGGCGACATTCAGGTGCAGAGCGAGCCGGGAAAAGGAACGGCATTCACCATCCGGATTCCGATAGTACCCTCGACATGAAAATCCAGGGATAAAGGGGGATCGGTGACCGAAAAAGAGAGGACAGCTTGCGGCGTTCATGCTGAAGCGGCGCGCGCACTGAACGCCTTCGGACGGCCCATATACCTCAAGGACGTCGATGAGCGCATCGTATATGCAAACGACGATTTTCTTGAACTCATGGGGTATCCTGCCGAGCAGGTTCTGCGTCGTGCGGAGCGGGAGCTTCTCGGGAACGAGAATGCCGATCTGCTGGCCGACGGGGCCGCGCGGGTGCTTGGCGGCATGGAGCGCGTGGTGCGGGCTGAGCTCAAGGCTCTCGACGGAGCGGATACACTTCGCCTGCTCGATGTCCGGCAACGGGTGTATGAATCCGCTGCGGGGGATCTGCTTGTGCTGGTCATTTTGCGGGATGTGACCGAGGAGCGGCATCTCGAAGAGGTGCTCAAAAGCTCGGAAGAATATTCCCGCTCGTTTCTGGAGAGTTCGCAGGACTGTATCGCGCACCTCGTATCAGACGGCAGTTTTCTGAGCATGAACGATGCGGGCGCCAAAATGTTCGGGTTCCGAAGCCCTGCCGAAGTTATCGGTCGTGCATTTGAGACAGTCTGCTTCGACCCCGGCGAGACCTGTTCAAAGGCGCTCTTGCAGGCTGTCTGCGGAGAACAGTCGCGGTTCGAACAACGTGTCATGGGAGCACAGAACCGGGAACTCTGGCTGGACGTTCGTCTGACCCCCATCAAGGACTTCGACGGCTCGGTCCGGAGCATTCTTCTCGTCGGCCGCGACATTACCGAGCAGCGACAGACCGAAACGGAACTGCGCAAGCTGCTTCGCGCCGTGGAGCAGAACCCGGCGTCCATTGTCATTACCAATACCGACGGCATTATCGAGTATGTGAACCCGAAGTTCTGCGCGGTAACCGGATACAGCCTGGAGGAAGCAATCGGTCATACCCAGCGGGTTCTGAAGTCGGGCGAGATGCCGCCGGAGGGATACCGGGATCTCTGGGAAACCATCCTGGCCGGACGTGAGTGGCGCGGGGAGTTTCACAACCGGAAAAAAGACGGAACGCTATACTGGGAAGCCGCCTCGATATCGCCGATTCGCAATACAGACGGAAAAGTAACCCATTTTATTGCGGTCAAGGAAGATATTACCGAACGCAAAATGCTTGAAAAGCAGTTGCTGCATGAAAAAGCGCAGCTTGACCAGGCCTATGCCGACCTGAAAAATCTTCAGTCGCAGCTTCTGCAGCAGGAAAAGATGTCGTCCATCGGGCAGCTTGCCGCGGGGGTTGCGCACGAAATCAACAACCCGATGGGCTTTATCATGAGCAACCTGAACACCCTCAGAAAGTATGTCGTGCGGCTTCATGGATTCATCAATACGCAGCAGGCCGCCCTGCAGGATGTGAACGCTTCGCCGTCCTCTGCTGCGGACGCACTGAAGGCGGTGAAGGCTGAGCGCACCGCTTTGAAGATAGATTTTGTGCTGGGAGATGCCGGCAGCCTGCTGGCGGAATCCCTTGACGGAGCGGAGCGGGTGAAGCGCATTGTGCAGGATCTGAAAGGATTCTCGCGGATTGACGAGGCGGAGAGCACGATGGGGGACGTCAATGCCGGACTGGAGAGCACGATCAATATTGTCTGGAACGAGATA
>DATIKF010000169.1:0-2572 GCA_035477855.1 Dissulfurispiraceae bacterium | reverse complement strand
TATCTCGTTCCAGACAATATTGATCGTGCTCTCCAGTCCGGCATTGACGTCCCCCATCGTGCTCTCCGCCTCGTCAATCCGCGAGAATCCTTTCAGATCCTGCACAATGCGCTTCACCCGCTCCGCTCCGTCAAGGGATTCGCTGATGAGGTTCTCTATGTCGTCCCTTATATAATCTATTTTAGCCGCCCTGCTGCTGCTGTTCAGTTCCTCTCTGATTGATGCCGCTTCAGGAGCCACGGCGATAACTTTTTCAATCGCATCAGCCTGCACCTGTATGAACGAGGACATTCTGTGCGAATACTTCCGCAGCGTCATGAGATTGCTGATGATGAATCCGACGGGATTGTTGATTTCGTGCGCAACTCCGGCGGCAAGCTGGCCGATAGACGACATCTTTTCCTGCTGCAGAAGCTGCGACTGAAGAGCCTGCAAGTCCGCATACGCCGACTGCAATTCCCGGTTTTTTGCCTCAAGACGGCCTTTCTCTTCCTCCTGCAGGCGAAGAAGGCTGTATTCAAGCTCCTTCTTCCAGGTAAGGTCGTAGCAGGAGCCGATGAATCCGGCAAATGTCCCGTCAATGTCGTTGAACGCCCTGCCAACCGCAACCATCCAGCGATACATCCCGTCACTGCGGCAAAGGCGGAACTCCATCTCAAATGGCGCGCGTGCCTGAAAAGCATGACGATAGCTGCTCAGAAATGCCTCGCGGTCATCCGGGTGAATCTGCTCTGTCCACCCGTAGTCGGATTCCTGTTCAAATGTCCTGCCGGTAAATTCAAGCCAGGTTCTGTTGAAGAAATTGAAGAGGCCGTTCGTGCCCGATTGCCATATAAGGGCCGGAAACCCCTCAAACAGGGTAAGGTAAAAATCGCGGGACCTCTTCAAAGACTCCTCTGTCCTTTTTCTTCGTGTTATATCTCTGACTGACCCCATAATACGGACAGGATCGCCCTTCTCATCAAGAACAGCTTCGGCCTCATTCCTGACAAAGAGAACCGCACCGTCCGGGCGGCATATGCGATGCTCGATATCGTAACCTGTTTTTTTCTCCATGGCTTCATCCAGAGCGTTTCTGAAAACCGCCCTGTCTTCCGGATGGATAAAGTGCACAAAAGCGTCGAACGTGCCGTCAAACCCGCGCAACTCCAGTCCGAAAATGCGATGCATTTCATCTGACCAGGACATTGTGCCGGACGGAAGCTCGAGCTGCCAGTGCCCCATGTGCGTCATAGCTTCAGCCTTCGCATACCGGGCTTCGCTCTGCCGTAACGCCTCCGTGTTTTCGACCATCCCTGTTACCATCGTGTTGAAGGCGTCGGACAGCGTTTCTATTTCATCGCCCGTCCTGCTCCGGAACAGCATTTCGCCGCTCTTTTTCCCGGCCAGGTGCTTCACATGTTCCGTAAATGCGACCAGCGGCTGCGTGAGGCGCTGCATCAAAAACCATACAATCATCATTGTTATGACGACAACTCCCACAATAAGGAAGTAGAAAACGTTCCGCGCTGCCTGCAAAGGGGCATACGCTGTTTCTATGGGATAATTTGAAGCGACAATCCAGTTGAAATTTTTCAGATGTTTGAAGCTCGCAAGCACATGCAGCCCCTTTGACGAGACGGTCTCCCCGGTCCCCTCAAAGCCTGCCAGTGCCTCATCAAACAGCTTGTTTGCACCGACCGGCACATCTTTTTTGCCCATTCTCGATGCGTCCGGATGAACCACCATCGTCCTGTCTTTATCATAAACATACGTATACCCGGTTCCCCCGATCTTGACACCGCGCAATTCGACAAAATACGAATGATTGAGCAGGGAAACACTCCCGCACAGGAGCGCGGCTATCTCTCCCCTTTTCCCAAAGACAGGCACCGTAAACATGAGTGCCGGAGAATGCTCTTCTTTTGATGAGAAGTAAGGTGAAGAAATATACGGCGTGCCGGTTTCCATGGTTTTCTGAAAATAGTCCCTAAAGGAGAAATCCTTTCCCCGTCTGCCCGGCACATACGGATGTTCGGCAATCAGATGTCCGGACGATGAAAGAATGGCAATCGCATTGTCAAAAACAAAGGCAGCATCCACCCTGCTGTCGAGATACCGCTGCGCCTTTTCCGGGTCCTGCAACACGTCCATCGGGAAGGTCATCGCCATTCCGACAAGATGTTTCTGCATGTCGTTTATTTTTTCGTCGAGTTCGTCGGCAAGGCGGGAGACAAAGGTATACTGCGTTTCAAAAATAGACTGTTTTATCCTGCGTTCAAAAAAATTGAGCGCAAAAAAGGCGGAGCCGGTCATGAGACATGCAATAATGAGACAGACCGCGCCCGTCATCTTTGTTTTGAGGCTGGCTCTCAGCACTATGATCTCCCCCGGCTCCGCCGGCTACTGTACAACAGGGATACACACCGTAAACGTCGTTCCTTTGCCCTCTTCGCTCTGCACGGTCAGCTCCCCGCCATGCTTCTTCACTATGTCATACGCTATGCTCAGCCCAAGCCCGGTCCCCTTGCCCACATCCTTGGTCGTAAAAAACGGCTCGAATATCTTCTGCAGCTTGTCGGCAGGAATGCCG
>DATIKF010000168.1:0-4958 GCA_035477855.1 Dissulfurispiraceae bacterium | reverse complement strand
GTCGGCCCGCTTGATTTCATCAACTCGTTCTCGAAGCATTTCGCTGCAAAACAGCCAGTCAAGAACTCGGTGGTTTTCATAAAGAACATAATTGTCTAGGCTCAAAACAATCTTCAAAGCAACTGGCTCATGGGTTTTGTTTCGCAGGTCTGCTAAAAGCGCGTCTGTCTGCCTACAGCGCCGCCGCAGCCGTTGCCGCAAGTCGTCAGCGTCTTGCTCCGTTTCCATTTCCGCCATCGACCAAAGAGGGTCATGTTCTGGTATAAATGTTCCAAGCCGCAAGAATCGATATTTCTTTCTCTCTGCGTCGTTCGCTTCAACAACGAATGCGCCTTGTTTTGTTTTCACCACCCGCATCGTGCGGTATAGCTCATCGATGGTTCTCATTGCCCGCCCTCCAGCTTGACGCCCATCTTTGCGGCGGCCAGTTCCTTGTTGAGCCGCTCGTTCTCACCTTCCAACTCCCTGACCCGCCCCCGAAGCCGCGTGATTTCTTTGGACTGACTAAGCACAGTAGCACTGGCTTCCACAACAGCGCCGTTAATCTGTAAATCGATTTGGGCTTTATGCTTTTGTATCATAACTGCCGTATCTGCTTGATGCAGCCGTTCTGCGCGGGCGAACTTTTCCTGTTCGGCGGCAAGGGCTGCTTTGAGGGCCTTGACTGCCTGTTGCAGTCGAACGTCCTTTTCATTCATAGCCTTTATTACATCTAACAGGTTCGAGATTTCAACCTTTTGATTCATACGTCGCTCTTTCTCGATTTCAAGGTTTCGATTTCCTTTTTCAGCGTAAAGTCGTTCTGCCATAATATACTTGTTGCGCTCAGCTTCAAGGGCTTGCTTCATCGCATCGACTGCCGCCGATAAGCGACGGCATCTATCCTTCGCAGCACATGCTCTGTTTTTTAGATTTACAATTTCAACGCCATCGCTCATACAACGTCGCCTTCTTGCGCTATGATTTCGGGTTCGGCCTTTTTTTCTTCAGCACGCTTGCTCGCCAACTCTATCGCGTGTTCTAGGCGAATGCGCTTAATCTCTGCGTGCATCGCCTGCACCTGCTGACGAAGCGACTCAACTGTCGCATCGCGGAGGGCACTGACCTGCCGCGAGAGGTTGTCATTGAGTATGCGGTTCTCAAACTGGAGCACGTGATTTTCAGCGTCAAGGGCAGTGTCGTTACTGCGCACCGCCTCATATATCATCTCGTCGCAGTACTCCCATGCCAGCCGCAACTCTGACCCCGCGAACGGACACTGCGGCCACCACTCTGGCCTATCGTCTCTCGCCGATACCACCTTGTCTGTACTCATAAGCGTCCTTTCAGTAAAAAACTTTCGGTACTTGACGGTAACGGAACGGCGCAGGAAGCGCGTCGTACGTCATCGCCTTGTCCCACCACTTGCCCGCCTTCCAGTTTTTTTCGGCAAGAATCATTTGCCGCCCTCCTTCGCAATCAGCGGGTGTTCGTCCACCATCATCGCATCGGCGATATACTGCCGCGTGCCGTTGTAGCTGGTTAATTTGAGAATCTTCATACTACACCCCCTTCGTTACTTCGGTGATTGTTACATTGATAGCAGCAACGTCTGCCGCCGTCAATTCATCAACGTCCTTCGTTGTCAGGGCTTGCAAGCTCTTTTCCGCGCACTCTGCCGCTTCGCCAGCGGGCACTTTGCCAAGCACAAAATCGCCGTCCTCGCTGCGGCACAGATAGTGGCCCTCCCTGGCCAGCGCGAGCAGCCTGCTCTCTAACTGTGCTACATTTTGCGTTGTCGTGCCAACGACTTCGCTCGTTACCGCCTTGCGATGGAGCTTGGCGTCCAGCGGCGAAACTGGCGGAGCGGGCTTCGTCGGTGAAACGACGGTAACGCCGTCAATATCCTCGGCCTCCTCCAGCGTCATCATCCCAAATTTCACCTCTGGGCAGTACAATGATGCGAGGAACGACGCGGAGCGATAACGAAACATCATATCAGGCATTGTCAGCCATTTGCTGACACCGCGTTCTTTTTGGTGCCACTTTTCACCTTCGACCATCGCCCAGGTTACAGTCGCCTCGCATCGGCTGCCCGTAACCTTATGTGTGGCGTATGCTGTGCAAGCCCGCTCTTTGCCCTCGCCCGTGAACTCCCATTGCACTGGGTCTTTGAACGGCCCGCGCGTGTTGAGCAATGCGATGATGAGTTGTGCCTCCATCGCTAATTTGCCGCCGACCATATAGGTTTTTTGCATAAAGGCGAACGGATTCATCCCCACCTGTTGGGCCATTGTGAATGCCAGAAAACAATTTTCTGGCTTGTTCTGATATTGCACTGGCACAAGGTTGCTCGCCGCCAACGTCCGCGCCGCGCGCCACGTCTGTTCGTATTTGCCCGTGTCCAAAAAAACTGACAGCGGGCCTTCGTCCGCGACGACGATGCGCTGCGTTTTGTCTTTCGTCGCCAAGTCGGTTTGTAGAGGTGTCTCTGCCATACAATTTCCCTTTCAAGATTTCGTGTTGTTTTCGAGTTTGTTTTTCAGTTCGTTTCCTTATGGCCTGTGGGCGTTCTTAATCGCGTTGAGGATATTGTCAAACACAGGATTCACCTGCGGCAGGGATAGTGTATCGTCCCTTTTCTCTGCAAGTTGCACCGTGAGCGTTTCGATTTCGAGATTCGCCGCTTGGAGCCTAGCTTTCAGTTCGTTGAGTTCCGCCGTCAGCCGCACAATTTCGGGGTCAGTGCTCATACATCATCTCCTTGTATCTCGATGGGCCGTCCGCACTTATTATCTATTTCGCCATTTTCCTTTTTTTTCTGACAGTTCACCCCCAAGCCCCTATCACATTCTGGCTCGTAAACGTGATACCCTTCGAAGCTCTGGCTTTTTTGATACCGCCAAACGCACACAGGCTTTTTGTCTTCGTTCATCTTGATTCTCCTTCATATCTGGTACTTGTTTACACCACACTGGAGCAACGCCCACTCAGGCATGTCGAGCGTTGTGATTTTTTCCGAGTAGCTCGGCCAGCGGCCAGACTCCATACACTCCGCGTATTTGGTCAGGGCCGCCCGCGCCGCAAGTCGGCCAGCGTCAATCGTCTTGAGGCCCAAGTCATACGCCGCGTGGACAAACGGCTCGTCTTTTTCGACCGCCAGCACTGCAAAACACGGGGCATCACAGCCCGTCAGGGCTGCCGCCCCCATTGCGTAAAATCCGGCTTGCTGGTAGTACCCGTAATTGAAGATGCTCTTTGCAAAATCGTCCGGCTTGCAGGATAACGTCGTTTTCAAGTCCGTTATCATCGGAATATCTTCCCGCCAGTAGTCGAAGCGGGCCTTGCAAAGCAAGCCCGTCGGCTTGTCAGTCCAAACCGCGCAGACCTGCGCGACGCCGCCTTCGATGAGCCGCATCGCCTGCGAATCGACAACTCGCATATATATCGCTTGGATTTTGGCGTAGTCGGCTTCACTGATGTATTCGCGCGAGCCAAGACCTTCTTCAAATGCCGCCCATTCCGCCTTGCCCTCGCGGGTTCGGCGGTCAACCGTCGGGGCTACGGCATATCGCTCGAAAAATCTTGAGGGTTCAAGGATGAAAGCGTCGGCGGCTTTGCCGAACGCTAGGGCTGGCGTCTCCTCTCTCCCCGCTTCTGCATAGTACCGAGCGTGTGCTGGCGATTTCTCCGCCAGAATCCGCAACAGCGAATTGTTGACGGCGGGCCACTGGCAATATGTCTCGAACGGCACGCCTTGATGCAGGCCCGGCGTGGGGGCGGGTAGTGTAGTCATACGGCTGGTCTCCTTTTGTTCATGCGTTAAATATACACGCTCATTTTACCGTGTCAAGTTTTTTCATCATTTATTTTCAGTGCCGCATCGGCATCGACAGCGTTGCTCTCCCAACCTAGCCCGGCGCGGCGAAGTTTCACCCGCACGCCCGCATAAAAATTAACCAGGTTTTCGACGTGTTCGGCCCTGCCTACGCTTTCGGGCTTGCGCGATATTTTCGGCTTTCGTTTTCGCTCCATCGTCAGCCTCCGATAATTGTTTTCGCCGCTCTGCGCATGCTGCGGCAGCGGCTGCTTCGTCCTTGTAGTAACCCAGGTGCATCCTCTGCCCTCGCCGCGTTATGCTGGCGACCCATCGCCCAGTTTTGTGCCACGATACGCCGCGATACGTGCTGCTGCGCCATCGCACCACCAGATTCTCACGGCGGTTGTCGAGGCCATCGCCGTTAATGTGCCGCACAGCATCGGGGCAGCCGTAGCCCTGACCGAGAATCTGGCGGTGCATATATATCGACACCTGCCGCCGCCGTCCGCCCCTCGCTCCTCGCACCTGTCGCATCGCGCAGAATCCCCGCCCCCACTTCGCCGCAAACCAGCGGTGTACTGCGACCGCTGCATAGTCGGCGTCATCGACCAGGGCGACACGTCCTTGCGTCAGTGGTATTTTTCGCACCATCATTTTGTTTGTTCCACTCCCCATGCGGGGCATATCAGGGTTATCAGCATCCAGCCCGTCGCAACGACCAGCCGCCAAAGTTTTTTGTGCAGTGTCATAGCGGTCTCCTCTTTTCGCTCAGACATGAACAGCAAAAGCCGCCCTTCCGCATGTGGTCGCCTATTGCATACATCAATATCGCGTCCTTGTCTGTGTCTCGTATGTCAATTTGGCAATGCAGAGCCGCTGCCAGTTCATGCGCTCGCGCAGCCATCTCACTGCGTGCCGACTCCCACGAGCAAGTAAATCCGTTCTTGACGCCTCGCGCATAAGACCGCTCTAGCCTGCGCGATACTTTGCATAGCTCGTGAAAATTGTGAATGTCTGCGATTAAGTTGTAAACGTCTCGTTTGGTTTTCATACAATCGTTCCTGTAAATCTGTTTGAGCCATTGTGCGGGTTCGGGGCGTGTCTTGACACGCGCACGTCAAGGATGACCGCATCGATGAAATTGTCATCATTCGGCGGG
>DATIKF010000167.1:0-2701 GCA_035477855.1 Dissulfurispiraceae bacterium | reverse complement strand
CCGCCACGCCCGACCACTGATCTCGCGCCTCATGGTGGCCTGAACATTGGCGGTATTGTGTAAAAGCGAGCCGCCATCTTCAACAATCAGACTTCCCGGGCCTGCCGTAGTCAAAGTGGTGCCGGCCGGAATGGTAAGGGTACCACCCGGTGCTATAACCAGGCTTCCCGTACCGGGTATATGCACTGTGCCATTGGCAGGCAGGTTGAGGGTTCCGCCCGGTTGAATTATCAGCCGGCCTGTCCCTGCAACTGCAAGCACGCCGTAAGAGGCATCTAAGGAAAGGTTTCCGCCCGGGGCGATGGTTACCGTGCTGTTGCCCAATATGTCGAGGCTGTGAATGGTTACCGCCGAGCTTATGGTTACATTTCTTGCGTCGGGTATTATGGCGTTTCTCCATGTATTGGCAGGTACAGTGCCTCCTGCCCAGTTGGCTCCGGTTTCCCATGCGGTACCGGCATAGAACAGAAAATACGAAACTACCACCTGGCCGGCGGCGCCGCGGCCGCCAATTTTTGTAGCACCCCCGGAATAGTCTGCTCCGCCTCCACCCCCGCCCGGGACGTTGCCCGCATATCCATCTTTGTTTGTTGACGCACCATTTCCGCCGTTTCCTCCACCCGTTGGGGCCGTGGCCCCATACCGCCCGGTTGCATTGGTGCCGTTACCGACATTGCCCGCCGAAGAACCGCCTCCGCCGCCCCATTGGTTCGCAATTAAATGAGTATAGCCGGCACCTCCGCTCCATCTTACCTGGCCCAACCCGGATTCGGCAACACCGCCTGCAGCACCGGAGCGGGAATTGTCAGCAGCACTTGCGCCCCCTTTGGCGAGAATGGTCGTGTTTGAAAGAAACCAGGAGTCTCCGCCGGGATATGTTGTGGCAGCTCCGGCACCCACCGTTACAGTTTTGTCTCCAGCGGTTACTCCAAGTACGCTTCGAGAATAGGCTCCTCCGCCTCCGCCCCCTCCGGGATCTGCGGTGGTGCGGGTGCTGCCTTTACCCCCACCGCCCCAAACCTCAACGGTCACCCGGGGAATATTGGCTGGAACGGTATAGGTTCCTGAACCCGTGAAAGTTACGGTCGTTTGCCCCAGGGTTTGATAACCAAGGGAAAAGAAAACCACCAGCGACAGTGCAGCCGAAATCAAGTTTGACCTCTTAAAATGCTTAGCCGCCACTTTTGTAAAGCCAACTATCATGTTTTTGCTCAAATGAAATCAATGTGTTTCGCAAAAAAATGGGTGCCCTGTTTTAACAAAATGCCCCTTGTCGCAATGCGCAGGCTTTCTCCAGATGAGGATAATAGCGGGTTTCATTTGCACTTAAGTTGCAATTTTGTATGCAGGAACCATTTTATTGAAAAACTCCGGAAATTTTAGTTTATTGTAGTAAAAAAAAACAAAAAACACCTGTTTTTGTTTACCCATATTGTTGATGCTGAATGCGCTTGTGTGAATTCTGTTGCCGCCGGGTTTTAAGAGATTTTATTACTTTTATGCCCCAAAACTCCCGCGACCACCAAAAGTCCTCCGACCAGCCCCTATGACGATTTATAATTTCCATACACATTCGAAGTTCGACGACGGGCTGGGAAGTCCTGCCGATTATGTTGCTGCTGCAAAAGGAAACGGCCTGACCGCCCTTGGATTTTCGGCCCATGTGCCCCTACCCCTGAGCAACCACTGGAGCCTGCCTGCAAAGGACTTTGCGGCTTATACCGGCGAGATTGCCCGCCTGAAACAGCAAAACAACGGAAACCTCAAACTGTATCTCGGACTTGAAATAGATTATATTCCTGGTGTTTCGGAGCATTTTGAACAATGGATGAGCACTCCGCTCGACTATTGCATCGGTTCCGTTCACCTGGTAACGGTACCCCGGCACGAAGGGTTCTGGTTTATCGACGGACCTTCCGAAGGGTATTTTCAGGGCATAGAAAGCCTTTTTGACGGCGACATACGTAAGGCAGTTACGGCATTTTATGAGCAAAGCATGGCCATGGTAAGGACGCAGCCCATGAACATCATCGGGCATTTAGACAAGGTGAAGATGCACAACAAGGAGCAGCACTTCGGCCAGGATGAGCCATGGTACCGCAGCCTGGTGGAGCGCCTGCTGAAAGTAATCAAAGAAAAGGATGTAATTGTTGAACTGAATACGCGGGGAGTGTATTCCGGCAAATGCACGGAGTATTTTCCGTCGCCCTTTGTCATGGAGCAGTGCCTGCACCTGGGCATACCCGTTATGGTAAACACCGACGCCCACCGCCCCGACCAACTCACCTCCCATTTTGAGGAGGGCATGAGCCTGCTTCGCGGGATCGGCTTCCGCAAAATCACCACCCCGTTCTTTGAAACAGAAATTTGAAGCAAGGGAGCCTTTTTGCCATAACCTTTGTTACCTTTGCACCTTAATAGCCCCCCAATGAGTGATGCCATAAAGCACGAATGCGGCGTGGTGCTCCTTCGCCTTTTAAAACCTCTTGAATACTACGCTGCACACTACGGTACAGCCTTCTACGGGCTCAACAAGCTGTACCTGCTCATGGAAAAACAACGCAACCGCGGCCAGGACGGAGCCGGTATCGGGTGCATCAAATTCAATACCGAGCCCGGCAGCAAGTACATAAACCACCTGCGCAGCAACAGCCCCAACTCCATCAAGGAGGTTTTCGACAAGATTCGCTCCAGGTTCGCC
>DATIKF010000166.1:0-2624 GCA_035477855.1 Dissulfurispiraceae bacterium | reverse complement strand
CATGCTCAACAACTGCTGCCATGTCGTAAAGCTCTTCACCTATCGGTCCCCGCCATGCTCTTGTACCGCTCGGTCAAATTGATGTCTCGGTAACAGTTTCAGCAGTTCCCCAAATATGGTATAACACGTATGCATAGCCTGCGCCTCCTTGTCAGATTTGGGTTTGCTCGCCCTTTATAATCTAACATTCACGGCTTCAGGCTATGCGCTTCTCTTTTTTTACCGGACACTACTGAGAAGAACTGTGTAACGGCGAATACGTCACGCCACTTCCCGTTCGGACCTCCAGCAAATAGTTCTTCGAGCGCCGTCGTGTCATTTGCTCCTGGACTCCCATGGTGAGGCGTTGCGAGGGTGATGAGTTTCTTAATCTTAATGTGTGCGTCGCCGTTATGTTCTTGCAGCAACGACCGCGAGACGAGCCCTCCCATGCTGTGGGCGAGAAGGACTACGGGTAGGTCATTCATGTCCCCACGTGCTATCGCCTCATCGAGATGCCGTTTGAAACTTCTCCCGATTTCCTGAACCGGCTGCTTGTCACTCAGAAAGAGGAACCGGTATACCTTGTATTTCTTGTTCAGGCCCCGGTGGTTGTCAAAGTAGTTCAGGAACTTGTCCCATCCGTCAGTTTGCTGAACCGCTTCCAAGTCGTCGAGTGTGCCACTTTCATTCAAATCCTTTGTGCCATGGATGCCGTGGACGAGGATGAGAGGAGTTCTCGTGTCGTTCGGATCGTTTGCCTCTCCGGCGCGGTATGGGACGAGCATGGTGATGCCGTCAGCGGGGAATGGTGGAGGCTGTATCACACCGCCGCGCACGGGCCAAGTCCAAAAATCCCAGACCTCTGGAAGGCTACTCAAGTTGGGGATCATCATAGGAACTACCCATGCACGGCCTACATAGGCCGCATCCGTGGTTGAGGTCCCATATGAAAACGCCTGTATGTTGAGGAAGGGGTGCCCAGCAGGAAGAGGAGGTCCATACTGCGACCAGTCAATAAGGCTCATCAGTTCGGTCCTGTTGGGAAGACGCCAGTCCGAGTAGCCGCAAAGCGTGAGGCTTTCCGCACGATCAAGACTCTGCGGCCAATACGTAAAACCCCAAAGGGATGCATTTCTCGTCCACATAAGACCTGTGAGGTTGTCGGTCACGCACTCTCCGCTTGCAGTAAAGCGTGGCGAAGGCCAGGCACTACCCTTTTGAAGGTCTCCATCGTCCCTTGCTCTATAACTTGCGGTCTGACCGGTCTTCCAAAGTCTTGCAGGAAGGCTTGTATCGCCCCGGATAGGCCATACAGAATAATAATTGGGGCCTTCTTTTGGTTGGGCAAAGGTGCTGCCGTTGTACATGAAGACGGCCCGAGCTTCAGTCGTGTTCTCTGAGGCCGTAGTAGATGACCAGTAGAAAGAGCCTACCCGCACGTTAATGAAGCCCTGTGCCACGAGCCACGTAGTACTGTCTGGCTCGTTGGCGTTAATGATACTATTCAGTTCATTGACGTTGGGGAGCCGCCAATCAGAATGACCGCAGAGAGGAAGATTGTTCGCATAGTCTATGGCGTCATTCCAGGTCATGACTCCGTTAGGCAAGTCCGCATTCTTTGACCACATAAGGCCGGTAAGGTTATCGATCATGCAGTCCGCTTCGGCGGCAGCTCCTGAGCTAAATCGTGGCTCCGGCCAGAGAACACCTGCCCGATACTCCCCGTCCTGCCCCGTACCGGCGCAATCGATCACTGCTAATGTTGCCGTATCATAACACTTCGCCTGCCCGGTCCGAGGGAGTTGAATTGTCTGTCCGAGAACTATACTGGTTGAACATAGTAACATTCCAAGTAATATTGAAAGGGAGCCAACCGAATAGAACAAGAACATAACTTTCTTCATCTCAATCCTCCTTGAAGATAACATATGCTTAACCTGCATTGCGTCCATTGTCACACTTTTTGCCGAGGAGCGTAGCGACGACTGCAAAAAGTGTGACAATAGCAATGTCAGGTTGAAGCAGTTGTTGGATGCTTCTTCATTTTATTACTCAAACTCTTTTTCCATTCCTTTAATAAATTCGTTTTTCCCACCATTAGCGGGATGTCGTACTTTAGAACTATTAATACCGATTTTTAATAATGTTTCATGTGCAGTATTACCAACTGCAATAATTTTCTTTATTTTAAAACTATTTATCAATTCTTCAAGAATATTTTTCCCAATTTTTAATTCGTAGATATTTGGCTTTCTATTTGATTCAGTATCATTTTCCATATGAGGATGAAATGGAAATGCGTTCCAAATCAATGGATATGTATTACGCTTATGCAAATATTCCCATACTATTGTCGCTGAAGCTTCAGATTGAGGTTTATTGGTGTCTCTTATTTTGTAACCATTGTTTAACCCAAATAAATAATCTTTCATATATTCAATCTTAAGATTTTTTTCTGCAGTGAATGGAATACTGAAATAGCCCCCAATTGAACCGGACGCGTTTCTAACCTAAATAAGTTGAGCAAGTAGTTGTACAATTACTTGTGCAACCAAAGGGGAGGAAGAGAATGAATCCGGTGGAAGTGATAACGTCAGTGCAACGGCGTCGGCGCTGGACCGTGCACGAGAAGCAAGTGATGG
>DATIKF010000165.1:0-2700 GCA_035477855.1 Dissulfurispiraceae bacterium | reverse complement strand
CCGCCACGCCCGACCACTGATCTCGCGCCTCATGGTGGCCTGAACATTGGCGGTATTGTGTAAAAGCGAGCCGCCATCTTCAACAATCAGACTTCCCGGGCCTGCCGTAGTCAAAGTGGTGCCGGCCGGAATGGTAAGGGTGGCGCCCGGTGCTATAACCAGGCTTCCCGTACCGGGTATATGCACCGTGCCATTGGCAGGCAGGTTGAGGATTCCGCCCGGTTGAATTATCAGCCGGCCTGACCCTGCAACTGCAAGCACGCCTTAAGAGGCATCTAAGGAAAGGTTTCCGCCCGGGGCGATGGTTACCGTGCTGTTGCCCAATATGTCGAGGCTGTGAATGGTTACAGCCGAGCTTATGGTTACATTTCGTGCATCGGGTATTATGGCGTTTCTCCAGGTATTGGCAGGTACAGTGCCTCCGGCCCAGTTGGCCCCGGTTTCCCATGCGGTACCGGTATTGAACAGAAAATACGAAACCACCACCTGGCCTCCGGCGCCGCTGCCGCCAATTTTTGTAGTACCTCCGGAATGGTCTGCTCCGCCTCCACCCCCGCCCGGGACGTTGCCCGGAGATCCATTTTTGTTTGTTGCCGCACCATTTCCGCCGTTTCCTCCACCCGTTGGGGCAGCGGCCCCAACCTGCCCGGTTGCATTGGTGCCGTTACCGACACTGCCAGCCGACGAACCACCTCCGCCTCCCCATTGGTTCGCAATTGTATGAGTATAGCCGGCACCTCCGCTCCATCTTACCTGGCCCAACCCGGAAGCGGCAACACCGCCTGCAGCACCGGAGCGGGAATTGTCAGCAGCACTTGCGCCCCCTTTGGCGAGAATGGTCGTGTTTGAAATAAACCAGGAGTCTCCACCGGGAGATGTTGTGGCAGCACCGGCACCCACCGTTACCGTTTTGTCTCCAGCGGTAACTTCAAGTACGCTTCGAGAATAGGCTCCTCCGCCTCCGCCCCCTCCGGGATCTGCGGTGGTGCGGGTGCTGCCTTTACCCCCGCCGCCCCAAACCTCAACGGTCACCCGGGGAATATTGGCCGGAACGGTATAGGTTCCTGAACCCGTAAAAGTTACGGTCGTTTGCCCCAGCGCTTGATGGCCAAGGGCAAAGAAAACCAACAAGGGCAGGGCTGCCGAAATCAAGTTTGAACACTTAAAATGCGTGGTCGCCACTTTTGTAAAGCCAATAACCATATTTTTGCTCAATTGAAATCAATGTGTTACGTAAAAGAACGGGTGCACTGTTTTAACAAAATGCCCCTTGTCGCAATGCGCAGGCTTTCTCCAGATGAGGATAATACCAGGTTTCATTTGCACTGAAGTTGCAATTTTGTATGCAGGAACCCTTTTATTGAAAAACTCCGGAAATTTTTATTTATTGTAGGAAAAAAAAACAAAAAACACCTGTTTTTGTTTACCCCATATTGTTGATTCTGAATGTGCTTGTGTGCATTCTGTTGCCGATGGGGTTTAAGTGATTTTATTACTTTTATGCCCCAAAACTCCCGCGACCACCAAAACCCTCCGACCAGCCCCTATGACAATCTATAATTTCCATACCCATTCGAAGTTCGACGATGGCCAGGGAAGCCCTGCCGATTATGTTGCTGCTGCAAAAGAAGACGGCCTGGCTGCCCTGGGCTTTTCGGCCCATGCACCCCTGCCCCTGAGCAACCACTGGAACCTCCCGGCCAAAGACGTTGAAGCTTATACAGGCGAGATTGCCCGCCTGAAGCAGCAAAACAACGGCAACCTCAAACTGTATTTAGGACTTGAAATAGATTATATTCCGGGCGTTTCGGAGCATTTTGAGCAATGGATGCGCACCCCGCTCGACTATTGCATCGGCTCGGTGCACCTGGTCAAAGCGCCCCGTCAGGAAGGGTTCTGGTTTATCGACGGGCCTGCCGAAGGATATTTTCAGGGCATCAAGAGCCTGTTCGACGGCGACATCCGCAAGGCCGTTACCGCCTTTTATGAACAAAGCATGCAGATGGTAAAGTCGCAGCCCATGAACATCATCGGGCACTTAGACAAGGTGAAGATGCACAACAAGGAGCAGCGCTTCGGCCAGGATGAGCCTTGGTACCGAAGCCTGGTGGAACGCCTGCTGAAAGTAATCAAAGAAAAGAATGTGATCGTTGAACTGAATACGCGGGGGGTATATTCCGGCAAATGCAAGGAGTATTTTCCCTCGCCCTTTGTCCTGGAACAGTGCCTGCACCTGGGCATACCCGTGATGGTAAACACCGACGCCCACCGTCCCGACCAGCTCACCTCCCATTTTGAAGAGGGCCTGAGCATGCTTCGCGGGATCGGCTTCCGCAAAATCACCACCCCCTTCTTTGAAACAGAAATTTAAAACAAGGAAGCCTTTTTGCCATAACCTTTATTACCTTTGCATCTTAATAGCCCCCTATGAGTGATGCCATAAAGCACGAATGCGGCGTGGTGCTCCTTCGCCTGTTAAAACCTCTTGAATACTACGCTGCACACTACGGTACAGCCTTCTACGGGCTCAACAAGCTGTACCTGCTCATGGAAAAACAGCGCAACCGCGGCCAGGACGGAGCCGGTATCGGGTGCATCAAATTCAATACCGAGCCCGGCAGCAAGTACATAAACCACCTGCGCAGCAACAGCCCCAACTCCATCAAGGAGGTTTTCGACAAGATTCGCTCCAGGTTCGCC
>DATIKF010000164.1:0-2853 GCA_035477855.1 Dissulfurispiraceae bacterium | reverse complement strand
TGCACGTGTTTGACGACTTGCAGCGACTTAGAATCACCGTGGGGTGGTGGATGGATGGTTTAGTCAGACGTTTCGGGCTGCACGTGAGGGCGGCGGACGGCGCGACAACACTGCTTGACGATAGGGGTATCCTGCAGACTTGGCAGGAAGGCGGAGTAGATAACGTCCAGGCTGGAGCGCCGATGACGCTGAATATCTTCTTACCACCTGAAACACGTAGCATAAGGCGAGCGATACTGCGCTTTAGGCTGTTGCCGTTTCGGGCATACAGCACTGGGGCGGCGAGCGGCGGCGGGCATACAACGCCATCGGGCGGCGGGCATACAACGCCATCGGGCGGCGGGCATACGAGTGGGACTTTTGGCACCTTGCTCACGTCAACCTTGGTTGCGAATCGTTTTCATCTTTGGTCAGCGACAATAATTGAGTATGTGTGGCCTTTGGCTGATCACATACATGCTGGTGCGGGTAGTCACGATCACGGTGGGGCTACGCAGGCGGGAGGCAGTCCAAGTCATACGCATCCCATATGGTCACATGGATTTCACGAGCATCCAGGCGCAGGAGGCCACACGCATGTCGGAGCGACAGAGCACTGGCACGATGTTACTCTGCCTGATCATACACACGCTGTTCAAAATCACAGCCATTCTGTTAATGACCATAGCCATCCCGTCCAGAATCATTCACATGATGTCCAAAATCACAGCCATTCTGTTAATGACCATATACACGCAATCAGTTACGGTATTTTTACGGGCACAACAGCTACCGGCGTTACCATTGTTATTAACGGTGTTGACAGAACTACCGCACTTGGCGGCCCGTTTATCGCAGACCAGTCAAATCTCAATATCGCGCCGTTCCTGAACATCGGGCAGTGGAATACTATCGCACTCGGCAGCAGCCAGTTAGGGCGGATCGACGCCACAACATTTATCCAAGCCTTGATGGGGGTGTAATGATGGGAAAAAGTAGGGTAAAAACAACGGATAAACATCGAATCGTATTTGAACGGGTTGAGGAATTTGCAATCACCGGGTTAAATGATGCCGAGGCGCATCTGTACAGAATAAAAACAGCGATCAAAGAAATTGATACAAATATCGAAAGGATGAAAGAACATAGAAAGATGCTCGAGTTTGAATGTACGGAAATCGAAAAGTATGCTGATAGCGTTAAGAGGTCAAAGATGTAATGTTTATAAAAATCGCGCGGGAACACCCATCCCCCTTAGGGGGTTGGGAGGATGTCAACTTACATGTCCGCTAAACTTTTTGGGATGTAGATGGTCCCGTTTATTATTTTACTTGAATCGCGCCAGTTAAAAAGAGGTATGCGTTTTCCATAGTCAAGTTGATTGCGATACACATAGCCGTCGCCAGAAACAATCCAGCCTTTGTTTGGTGCGACATCCCGTAGACGCACCCAGCCTGAATCAAAAAGCAGTGTACCGTCGGTAGCGGGGGATGTAGAATTAATCACCACCGCATTCTTTTCAGCATCCCACTGCACCTGAGCGCCCAGCGGCTCAGCCACGAACCTAGCGGGGACAAGCACTCTGCCATCGATTAATTGTGGCGGCACGTCTGTGTTAATCTCCTGACCGTTGATAATAAGTCGTATTTGGGGAGATGATGCGACGGCCAGACCAGCGTAGCAAAGCAGGATGCCGATGATAACACCGGCGACAAACTTTTTCATCATACCCAACTCCTTCAGGGGTTTTCTTTATTTTAATTATACCCAAATTGGCAGATTTGTAAAACATTTCGGGGGTGACGCGTTGATGGAGTATCAGTGTAAACAGGAATTAGCGCTGAAGCATATGTGGGCGAGTATCGCGGAAATCAAAGAGTGCCTGAAGGAGATAAAGTGCGATATGGTGGAGATTAAGGTGTCGTTTGCCACTCCACGTGGTCCGTCTTGGGCGGTGGCGGCTATCCTGACTGCACTTACGTCTTTGTGTTTGTCTTTTATTGTATTCTATTTTACCCGGTACGTTACAGGATAGGAGGTATTAATATGCAAATACGTGAACCGGCATTGTGGTTCAAACGGCGGCTTATACCCCGGAAGCTAACCACGCGCATAGTTATCCATCATACGGCGTCCGGGGACGTGCCTGTAGAAACGGTGCACGAGTGGCATTCTGCGCGTCCGGGTTTCAATGGTGTGGGATACCATTACCTGGTGCGTACTAACGGGGATATTGAACGCGGCAGACCGGAAGCGATGCGCGGGGTACACGCAAGGCAAGCTAATGCGGATAGTATTGCGATAGCTCTTGCGGGTAATTTTGAAAAAAGACCCCCTACAGTTGCGCAGATGAGTGCGCTTGTCATATTGATACGTAATATTCGCAGCCGTCATCTGCATTGGCAGGACTTACCCGTGGTCGGGCATAGCGATGTAACGGCTACCCTTTGTCCGGGGCAACGGTTTCCGTGGGGTGAGTTGCAAAGACGGTTGGACGGGAGGTGAAAATGATGAAAAAATGGTGGAAGTCTAAGACCGTGTGGGCCAATATCCTAGCTTTGGTGGTTGCGTTTGGTATCGATTTACGGGAGCAGGAGATTGTGGCGATATTGGCTGTGATAAATCTGGTTTTACGTGCGATCACGAAGGAAGAGATAGTATGGTAATGGCGAGCGGCGATGCGTCTAATTCTTTCATCCTCCTCCTTTCTTAGCCCCTTCGGGGGCTTTTTTTCGTTTGTGTCCCGTGCCAGTTCGTGCAAAAAAAACTTAAAAAAACTTTAAAATATGCGTATAAACCTATTGACATATGCGCATAGTAGGAGTATAATAAGGTAGAACCAAAAACAAGGAGGAGAAAAAAATGATTTACAGA
>DATIKF010000163.1:0-2490 GCA_035477855.1 Dissulfurispiraceae bacterium | reverse complement strand
CCGCCGGTTATGAGTATAGTCTTATTCTGGAACAGGCTGCGCCCCCGTACCGTTTCCGTTATCTTTGTCGTCCTGTTCAAGCGGTGGGATCATCATGGACTCTTTATCGTTGTTCAGGTCTTCCAGTTCCTGTTCCGGGTCGTCGATAAACGATGCCAGCGCAAGCCGCGTTTTGTCGCTCACTACTCCCTTGAGTTTTGTCTGGATTTCGGCTTCTTCCAAAAGGTTCTGAGGGTAGTTGCGTGTAAATACGAAATCAACGTCGAGGTAGTTGATCTTAGCGCCCTTCGCGTTCCATATCTCTGACAATAGTTTGAACTGCTGACGTAGCGACTTCTTGAATTTCAGCTCGGAAGCAATACACTTGTACTCGAACGGCCTGAACTTGAACGCCATCGCAACACCGGTAAGATTGCTTCCGAACTGGATGTCCTTCATGTTCGGCGTCTTGCTGAAGCGGTAAATGTTGGCTTCGATGCGGTCAAGGTGGTGCTCGATTATAGCGTCGTCGATCTTCTTGGTTATGAAATCCACGCTGCCGTTAGGATCGGTCAACGAGAATCCACCGGTTTGCTGGGCCTGCTTCATGACTTCGCCGGTGATCTGAGCACCGCTGAAAACCATGTAAGCCAACCGGAATTGC
Organism: Dissulfurispiraceae bacterium; assembly: GCA_035477855.1. Lineage (GTDB taxonomy): Bacteria > Nitrospirota > Thermodesulfovibrionia > Thermodesulfovibrionales > Dissulfurispiraceae > JAAYUK01. The sequence goes on along the minus strand of DATIKF010000163.1, from coordinate 1,847 downwards.
TCTACCTCGTTGTTGACATCTGAAAGAGCACGATCGTAGGCGTCTATGAGTTCAAGCTCCTTCTCCGCGTCGCCCTGAAGCTCGTCGTTGTTGGCGAAGCCGATGAGCGGATTGCCGGGAAGCATGTGCCGCACCACTTTTCCCTGCTTGTACTCTTCTTCGTCGTCATTGCGCTCAAACTCGGTCACGTTGAAAGCGTCGTAAAGATATGCTTTGTAGACCTTGCTTTCCTTTCCGTCATCGTCCAGTCCAATGACGGTATAGTACCGAATCGAATAAAGCGGAACATCCACCGAGGGCCCAACGAAGATACACTCCCACGGATTGACGGCTATCGCCCTCAAGTATCCCGTGACCTCCTCTACATAAAGCAGCCGTCCGCAAAAGCCGCATATCGAAGCCCTCTTCGCCGTCTCCGCGTCAAGGTCGGCAACGCTGTTAAGCTTGTTGAAATCCCGGATGAAGGCAAGGTCTTTATCGTACTGTGGACTAACGATAGTCTCTTCCTTCTCCGGCTTCGGAGCCATACCTATCGCCCGACGGGCCTTGTCCATGACAGTATTCAACACGGTCTTTTTAGTCTCATAGGTGGTCCGTTCAAGGTCGTAGACGATGGGAATGCCGGTAAAGAACCCCACCTTGACATCGATGATCTCACCGAAGAAGTCATTGTTGATCTTGTTGTTGATCTTGTCGGTCTGCTTGGTTGATCCTATATAGTACTCGCGCGTCTTGATCGGCGTCCCCTCGGGACCGGCCATGTATCTATCATAAAGATCATACAGTACCCGGTGTCTCTCGGCGGCGCTCTTGATTATCAAGCCTATCTGTTTAGCCGTAGGCGGCGACGTGATATTAGTTATAAGCATTTCCCCTACCTGTACAACGAGATTGTGGCCCGAACCTCGCGGCTCCGGCCAAGATGTGAATACAAAGCGTACCGCTCAGAGTCCATGCTATCGTCATCCATCTTGATCGGCTCCTCTTTCGCGGCGTTCTCTTTCCAACGGTAATTGTAAATCTCGCGTAAATAATTGCGGTTGTGTTGTTGCACAATATACAAGCGTCGCTTCTTGAAGCACTCGGCGACGAAAGTAATGCCCTCGACAACTGAGTTTTCGGCCTCGCGCACCACAAGCCCCTTATTCCGTAGAGCAGCTATATGGTCAGGTCGTGCAGGATCGGCGTAGAACGTCAATCCGTGATGAGTATTGTTAAGCTCCATCGCCTCATGCGCCCACCAGTCGATTGACTGCTGCTTTGCCACGATCTCGCGCAATCTACACGCATTCCCGTCGTGGTCAAGGCCGTAAAGAGCAATCACACCATTGTGCTCAAATCCCCAGTCTATCCCGGCGAAGTATTCTTTGAGATTGCCAGGCTCAACGTCGATCACGTGCACCCCTAAGTCGAAGTCGCGGTAAATCATGCCCTCGGCAGCCACCCACAAGCCGTTAATGTCGCGGTCGTAGAACATCCCCGACGGAGTTGACTTCTTCAGCGATTCTTTGTACTCGTCTGATAGGAAGGCGTTGTCGTCCAGGGTGAAGTGCCAGCTTTTAATGTGAAGCCGTCCGTCAGAGAGCCTGTCACCGTCTTTGTCGATGTAGTTGGCTTTAATCGGGTGGTCTGGTCCTGCGGGGTTGGTGTCCCAAAATATCCTTGCACCGTCCCCGGAACAGCGCTTAAAGCATTGGTCAACAGTCGCGGCGTGGTGCTCGGTGATCTCATTGGCCAGCCAGCCGTGGGCGGTGAAGCCCTTAATCACCTTATACGAGTCGATATTCGCCGATCCGAAGCAGGAGACAGTATTCCCGAACATCTGGAACTCGTTTGACTGAGATAGT
>DATIKF010000162.1:0-20755 GCA_035477855.1 Dissulfurispiraceae bacterium | reverse complement strand
GACATATAAGGTCGGTCTGGCATTGGCCATGATGTACACTGAAAATCTGCCTTTGCTCATACCGCATTATATCAAAAAGATTCCGGACAAGCCGGAATGACAAGAATACTTGCCGACACAAAGAGTTATCATATGATCCCGCCTTCTAATGACAATTCCGGGATAAAAACCGCTGAATCTCAATTTTAAAGTCTGACCCCGCTGGCCCGTAGCAACGAAACAAAAAAAGGGGGCGTTTTCACGCCCCCCCCCGATTGTGAATGCAAAGCCGTCCGGTGCGGAAAATGTTAAAGCGGTGTCGACGCGAACAGCACTCCGTTAGAATTGATAGTTGCGGGTGTGACACCGCCTACAGCGGCGCTCCCCAGCCGCGGTGAGACAGTGAACACGGCAAGGCCGCCGGCCGCCAGCAATGGACCGCCACCTAACGTGGCAATAGCAGATGGTGTATAGCCGGCCGCCGCTGCTTCCACGTCATCGCAATTTGCGTCAGCTGGGTCGCTTGCAAAATGAGCGGCGCAGGCGTTGAATGCGTTCTTTGCGTCGGAGTTCAGGGTTGCAGCCCAGCCTCTTTTTCTGTACTGGGAGAACTGCGGGATTGCGATTGCGGCGAGGATAGCGATGATTGCGACGACGATGAGCAGTTCTACAAGGGTGAAGCCGCGCTCGTCGCGGTTCTGCATTGCGTTAATCGTTTTGAACATTCTGTGTTCCTCCTGTGGATGATTTTTTGTGCCTATTTATACGCTGAAAGGTGCGGGCTGCCCCCTTCTTCATCTCTAGTGCCTGATGTTGCCGCGCCACCTCCTCTGAATCTTTTTTTTAATGGTTCGCGAGTCTTTCTATAATTTAGAGCATTTCTCATGCCAGAGGCAAACGAAAACATAACCTGCTGAAAATTTAAAGAAACATTCTCATCGGATTGCCGCGCAGGCAGTGTTCAGACAAAAAACGTCACGTCCGGTTGACAATTTTTGTCAATCCGAATACTATCGAAGCGTATGAAGCGGAGCGCGGTTTTCGACTATTACACCATCGGCAGGTTCATACTGGCGGTTTCGCTGTTTATCGCCGTGCAGGTTTCCCATGCCGCCGGGGGGCAGGAGGCCGTTTCGACGGCTCTCGGCATCTACTGCATTGCGGCGTTCGTCAGGCTGCTGGCCGCGGCGTACCGGACGCATGCTCTTGACTTTGTGCTTGACCTCGTTTTTGTAACGGTGCTGCTCTACATTCCGGCCGCCAGCTTCTCGTTTCTGAGCGTTTTGTATCTGTTTCCGGTTTTTTTCTCGTCTCTGGCGATGCGGTCGCGGCTGCTCTTTGTTTTTCCGGCTCTGGCGGCGGGGCTGTATCTGGCTGTTTTCGAGCTGAAGCTGGGGCTTTCGGGCGCGGAGTCCTACCTGAATCTGGCGCTCCACGTCACGTCGTTTTTCCTTATCGCGTTTGCCGGAAACACCCTGCGCGAAAAGATGGCGAGGCAGGAGCTGTACATCGGGCGGCTGGAGGCGGAAAAAATCCGCGCGCAGGGGCTTGAGCGGCTCTACCGGGTGAGCGCCGACCTCGCCCATGAACTCCGCAATCCGCTGGCGTCGCTTTCCGCTGCGGTGCAGTTTGTGCAGGAGGGGCAGGTGAGGAAGGAGTTTCTCGACATCATCGGCTACGAAACAGTCAGGCTTACAAAACTGGTGAACGATTTTCTGCTCTACGCGCGGCCGTCGGATGCGCCGCTGGAGGAGGTGAGCCTGGCTGATGTGGTGCAGATTCTTGTCTCGCATCTGGCCACCCCGATAAAAATCGAGACGCGCATTTCGGAAGCGCCCGCTGTTCTGGCCAACCGGACGTTTGTGGAGGCGGCGGTGACGAACGTTCTTCAGAACGCGCTCGAAGCGGCGCATTCCGTCGTCAGGATTTCCGTGTCGCCTGCTGCGCCTGCTTCCGGAGGCCTGCCCACGGCGGGCCGGCGCGCTGCGGAGCTGATTATCGAGGACGACGGCGCCGGAGTGGACGCCTCGCTGGAGGAGACGTTGTTTGAGCCTTTTGTAACGACCAAAATAAACGGCACCGGCCTGGGGCTTGCCATCGCATTCCGCATTGTTGCGGGCTATGGCGGCGTTATCCGGGCCGACCGGTCCGCCCTGGGGGGCGCGCGGTTTTCGATTGTTCTGCCGGCAAAGGAGTGAGCGACTGATGAGAGCACTGATTGTTGATGATGAACCGAACATACGCAAAGTCCTCGCGCATATTCTTCAGGAAACGGGCGTCTCCGCCCATGAGGCGGGAACGCTCGCCGCCGCGCGCGCGGCGCTGGACGATTTGTATTTCGACCTCTGCATCGTGGACATCCGGCTGCCGGACGGCACGGGCATGGACCTTCTCCGGGCTGTAAAAGAGGCGAGTCCTGATGCCGTCGTTCTCATGATAACGGCGTTTGCTTCGGCGGAGACCGCTATTGAGGCGATGAAAAACGGAGCGTATGACTATGTGACCAAGCCGTTCAATATCGACGAAATACGGATAGTGCTCAAAAATATCCGTGAGAAACTGACGCTTGAAGACCGGGTCAGAAGTCTGCAGCAGTTCGCGGATGAGTACCAGAGCATTGTCGGGAAGTCGGAAGCCATGCAGCGGCTGTTCTCGGTGGTGGACAAGATAGCGCCGTTTGACTCGCATGTGCTCATTATCGGCGAGAGCGGAACGGGGAAGGAACTGGTCGCCAAGGCGATACACGCCAAAAGCAGGCGCCATGCGAAGTCGCTCATTGCGATTAACTGCGCAAGCCTGCCGGAAGAGCTGCTCGAGAGCGAGCTGTTCGGCTATATGAAGGGAGCGTTTACCGGCGCGTATGCTTCCAGGCGGGGCCTGATTGAGGACGCCGACGGCGGAACGCTTTTCCTCGATGAAATAGGAGAAATGCCTCTGTCCCTGCAGGCAAAGCTCCTGCGCTTCCTGGAGGAGAAGAAAATACGCCCGCTCGGCAGCGGACGCGAGACAGAGGTTGATGTGCGTGTCGTTGCCGCCACAAACAAGCTGCTCCGGGAAATGACGGCGAAGGGATCGTTCCGGGAAGATCTGTATTACCGGCTGGCGACTTTTGAGCTGAATCTGCCTTCCCTGCGGGAACGCAGGGAAGACATTCCCCTGCTGATAAGCCACTTCGCAAAGGCTTTTTCGCGGAAGTTCGACAAGACAGTCAGCAGAATCGATCCGGGGTTTGTGGATTATGTCATGAAGCTCGACCTGCGCGGCAATGTGCGGGAGCTGAAAAACATCATCGAGCGGGAAATAATATTGTCTGAAGACGGCATTTTGAAGAACAGCGCTTCTGCTTCAGGGGCGGATGCCGCGCTGCCGGCAACCGCGGTGCCGGCCGGAGGGATGAACCTGGACGAGCATCTGAGCCGCGTGGAACAGGAACTCCTGGCGAGTGCTTTGCAGCAGGCGGACGGCGTAAAAACGCGCGCTGCGGAACTGCTGGGCCTGACGCTGAGAGAGTACCGGTACCGGCTCGCAAAATACCGGTAAAAACGGAGGATACAACAGAAAAGGCGTTGTATCCTCCGGCGTGTTCTTCCTATTTGATGACGTCTCCCATCCGGAATATCGGCAGATACAGCGCGACGACGATAAACCCGATGACCAAGCCCAGAAATATCATGAGAATCGGTTCGAGCATGGTCATGAGGTTTGCGACGGAGTTGTCTACTTCATCGTCGTAGAAATCCGCAATTTTAATGAGCATCTGGTCGAGAGCGCCGGTTGATTCTCCCACGTTGACCATCTGCACGACCATGGCGGGGAAAATGGCAGGAGACTTTGATAGCGGCTCCGCCAGTGACCTGCCCGCCGTAACTTCACTCCTGACTTCGTAAATGAGCCGTTCCACTATCTTGTTGCCGGATGACTTGGCGCAGATTTCCAGAGCGTCGAGAATGGGCACGCCGCTCTGGATGAGCGTTCCGAGCGTTCTGGAGAAGCGCGAAACCGCCACTTTCCGGAGCAGGTCGCCCACGAGCGGCGACTTCAACAGAAGCCGGTCCGTTACAACCCGGCCCTGCCCGGTTTTCCGGTAGCGGACGATGGCATAGCCGGCAACCGCCAGCGACACGAAAAATATGATGCCGCCGATGCCGCTGAGGAAGTCGCTCAAGCTGATGACCAGTCTGGTCGGCAGAGGCAATGCGGCGCCCATGTCGCCGAAGATTTTCGCAAAGACCGGAATGACGAAAACCATGATCATGGCGACAACAAGCACCGCGACCGCTATGACCATGGACGGGTAAATCATCGCGCCCTTCACCTTTTTCTTGAGCTTCATCGTCTTTTCAATATACGTCGCGAGGCGCTGAAGGATGTCGTCAAGCACGCCGCCGGTTTCACCCGCCGCCACCAGGTTCACAAAGAGATCGTCAAACAGTTTTGGGTGGCGCTTCATGGCGTCGGAGAGGGTGGAGCCGCTTTCGACGTCGGTCTTGATCTGGCCGATAATTATGCCGAGCGATTTGTTCTCGGACTGCTTGGCCAGAATGTCGAGTCCCTGCACAATCGGGATGCCGGCATTGAAAAGGGTTGCAAACTGGCGGGTAAAAACGACGATATCTTTTTCGGTTATCTTCTGTCTTTTCTGCTTTGTCAGGCCGAAGGTTGTCTTTTCGGCAAGCGCAATGCCCTGATACCCTTTCCGGGCAAGAGAGTTGAACGCCTCGTCGCGGGTTTCCGCGGACGTCTCTCCCTTATGCTCTTTCCCTTGACCATCCCGTGCTGTCCAGGTGAATTTGGTTGCCATCGCGTCTCCTCGATCTCTTTTTTTATTCGAGTAGCCCTGCCCGATGCATAATCATCGGAACCGTGTCTTCCATGCCGATTGCCATGATATGCACCCCGTCGCAGATTCGCTCTTCGCGCAGCCGGCGGATGTGGCGCGCCGCTATGCGTATGCCGGCCTTCTGCTTCTCTTCCCTGTTCGGCGCCGCCGCGAGTTCCGCGACAAGTTCCTGCGGCACGCGGATGCCCGCGACATGCTCATTCAGGTACCGGGCCATGCGCTCGTTCTTCAGGACCACGATGCCGGCAAGCACTTTTGCCGGGTGCCGGCGGGCGTACTCCATGAAAACTTTGAACATAGTTATATCATAAATTGCCTGCGTTTGGAAGTACTTTGCGCCTGCCTGCACTTTTTTTGCAAATTTCATGAGCTGGGGCTCCAGCGGGTTTGCCTCGGGCGTGACGACCGCGCCGGCAAAAAAACAGGTTTTTCCCTTCAGGAGATTTCCCATCATGTCGGTGCCGCTGTTCAAAGAATTGATGACGTTCAGGAGTTGCACCGATTCGACGTCGTACACCGGCTTTGCCTGTTTATGGTCGCCGGCGAGCACATGGTCGCCGGTCATGACGACGACGTTTCTGATGCCGAGGGCGTGCGCTCCCAGCAGGTCGGACTGCAGGCCGATGCGGTTGCGGTCGCGGCAGGTCATCTGGAGTATCGGCTCAACGCCGTGCTCAAGGATGATTTTAGAGACGGCTACGGAACTCATGCGCATTACTGCGGACTGGTTGTCGGTTGCGTTGACGGCATCGACGGTTCCCCGGTACAGGTCGAGAAGCTGCCGTATCCCGTCCGTATCAGTTCCCTTGGGCGGGCCTATTTCTGAAGTGACGACGAATTTTCCTTTTTCAAATGCCGTTTGCAGGCTCATTCTCCGGGTTTTGGCTCCTTTGCGTTTCTGATGTGCGGCCTGGCGCCTTTTGACCAGTCTTTCGGCGACGGCACGGAGGCGCTGAACTCGTCGAGCTTGTCCAGTTTTTTCATGCGATCGTAGATTTTAATCCAGACGCACGGCAGGTCGGGGCTCACCTCGCATGTGCCGTCGGCGACACCGCCGCACGGGCCGACGAGAATGCCTTTCGGGCACGCTGTGACCGGGCAGATGCCGCCGGTCTTGTCGAGTATGCACTCACCGCACATGGAGCAGCGCTCGTCAAAGACCTGGTGGCGGGTCATGTTGCCGAGAAACAGGCTGTCGCTGGCGGAATAGACCGGTTTGTCCTCATTCAGTTCAACGACCGTCTGGGTTCCGGCGCCGCACGACAGCGCAAGAATGCAGTCCGCAGCGTCAATTGCCGTGCCGTGCTGTCTGAGCTCCAGTCTGGTCCCGAGAACCTGGCATCCTGTCTTTGCGAGGTGCATGCCGGTAACTTCCTTGCCGTGAGCCTGAAGAAGCTCTTTCATCTCCTCCAGCTGCGGCCGGCCGCCGGTCGCGCAGAGCGCGGCGCACTCGCCGCAGCCGACAAGGAAAATGCGCCGGTAGTTCTGTATGTTTTTCAGAATCGCTTCCGGAGTTCGTTTTTTGGTGATTATCATGGCGCTCCTTAATTTTAACGGAAAATCGTCATCAGCTCTGGACTATTTCTTTCACTCCGACGCTTGTTCCGGCATGGATGTCCGGAGTCGTTGCCGCCGTATTCCGGGACGAGCTTCGCGGGAAGGATTCCGGACGAGCCGGAATGACGGACGGGAAGAACCCCGCTGCCGGACCTTTGGCACTCCGCCTGCCGGAGGAGGCTGCTCTGCTGCTTCGCCGCCTGCACGGCGTTGTGCATGAGCAGCGCAATGGTAAGCGGGCCGACCCCGCCGGGAAGTTGAGGATAGTGACGGGCATGTTCAGAAAGCCGGCCCGTTTGGGTGATGGCCCTCATGTATTTCGCTCTGTTTCGCTTCAGAGGTTTTCATGGTTGAGACTAATGCGGTGATATGAGGCAAGGCTTCCGGGAGATTTTTCGTGATTGTATCCCAGACTATTTCTGTGTTTACGCCAAAATAACCGTGGATAAGCTTATCTCTCATTTTGGCAGCTTGTTCCCACTCTACGCCCGGACAGGTATCTTTTGCCTTTTTGGAGAGGTTTTTTACAGCCTCGCCGATAATTTCGATGTTCCTGATGACAGCATCAAATGTCTTGCTGTCTTCAAGGAACGCATCGTACTCAAGCCCCTGAATATAACGGGAGATTTTATTGATTGATTCAATAATATCCCCTGCCGACTGGAGATCAGATGGTTTAGGCATAAACAAGGCTCCTTCTGATTCCATCAGCTACTTCACGGTGACGGATATTATTGAGGCCGCCGGTCGTAATCAAATCGACTTTTTTTCCAAGGATGGACTCTAAGTATTCACCGAGATCTATGAACTTCAGTCCGACAAACCCATCAAATTCAACCAGAATATCAATGTCGCTCCCGCTTTTTTGATGCCCTTTCGCATAGGAGCCAAAAAGGGCAAGACGCTTTACATGATATTCTCTTTGCAAGTGCGGCATCTCGTGATGAAGAAGTTCGATTATGTGTTCTTTGTTGATTGCAGAGGCAATCATCTCTTTCCCTGCAGAATCTGCCCTGGAAGTATCATTGATTTCTTCTTTCATTTCAACCTTCCGCATCTGAACTTATTATCAATAATAGCAAAAATGAGCAGTTGTAAACATTAAATTACGATTTATGATTAAGATGCAACGCCGGACGCAAAGTCCCTTTTCAACAGGTGATTGCTGCTGCTCCGACACTTCAGATTTATCAGCGCCTCAATTCCCGGGCCGGGAGCTTTGCTGTCTGATGCCTGACCTCGGCAAGGGACTGCGTGCCTTTGATCCGTCTCAATGATTAACGGAAAGAGCGGATTATATCAAGTTATGTGTCTGGGTAGTGATGCGAATGTCCTCATTATCAGTGCTTTACACATAACAATACTTGTGTAATAATGTATGTGCGAATTTGGAAACACCCTGTGAAACGATTCTCCCTGATAAACAGTCTTCTGCTCGCGGCTCTCGCCGCGGTCGTCATTGCGGCTCTCGTGTCCACATGGGAGCCGGTTGAGCGCCTTGAATTAAAGCTCTATGACATGCGCGCAGCTCTCGCCTCAAAAAGCAGCCTGTCATCCATTGTTATTGTCAGCATTGATCAGGAGAGCGCAAACCGTCTTGGCGGCTGGCCGTGGCCGAGAACCTATTTTGCCCGCGCAATTCATCAGCTGCAGGAACGCGGCGCGAAACAGATCGGCCTCTCGGTCCTTTATGCTGAAAAAGATCCGAACCCCGGCCTGCGGGAAATCCGGGACATCATTCGCAAAATAGAGACCGAACCCGGCCTGTTGAAGCCCGGTCAAATCACGGCGCTGTTTCCTCAGCTGCAAGAGACCGAAAAACAGCAGATACGGAAAGCCATTGTCAGCTCATCGCTTTCAGCCCTCAGGAACGTTGTTCTCCCGCTCCTGAAAGAAGCGGAAAATCGGATTGACTCCGACACTGCGCTCCTCAACGCATTTGCCGCTGCGCCCAATATTGTTCAGCCGATTGCCTTTGTTCTTGGAGAGCGCGGAGCCAAAAAAGCTCTTCCGATTCCGGACTATCTTCAGCGCAATTCTCTTCCGGCCCGCGGAACCGAGCGATTCAGCACGTCGGATACGCTGTCAGCCCCTTTGCCGGAGTATGCGCGGCTTGCGGCGGCTCTCGGTCATATCAATGCCCTCCGAGACTCCGACGGTACAGTCAGAAGCGACCTCCCTTTTATTGCCAGCAACAACAGGCTCTATCCGTCATTTGGCCTGCAGCTTGCTCTGAAAGAACTGAACCTGTCGCTGCAGGATGTCAGGATCGAAGAAACACGGATTATCCTCGGCGACCGTATCATTCCGCTGCTTGACGGGAAAAAAATCCGGATAATCCCACGCGCGGCATCAGCATATCCCATAGTCTCGTTTGCCGATCTTGCTGACGGAACGGTTGATGCCGATGCATTCAGAAACAAGGTCGTCCTGATCGGTCACCGCCACAACATGCCGTTTGAGATGCTCCCCGCTCAGCCTGCGGGCTTGCTGCCTTCCGTTGATACGGTCGCTAATGTTATCGACGTCATTTTGAGCAAATCATTTGTGAGCCGGCCGTCATGGGCGGTTGCCGTTGAGTCCTCTGTCATTGCCCTTCTCGCACTGATGCTTGCTGCTTTTGGGGGCGCACGGCTTCGGCTGGCACTTATCGCCTCTCTCGGCATCCTCCTCATCTGGACCGCCATCTCTTTTTCGCTCTTCCTGACGCAGGGGGTGTGGTTAAAGATTGCGTATCCGATAGTGTTCTTTGTGCTGGCGCTCGGAGTGCTCATCATCCGCACTGCATTGACTCCGCAGCGGTACGAAGATGCCGTCGGTTCGGAATTTTTCAATACCGCTGATTTCAGGGTTCGCTTTGCGGCAAAAACCGATACCGGAACGGTGCGCGACCGGAATGAGGACAGCTACTGCGCCGACAAACATCTCGGACTGCTCGCCGTTGCCGATGGAGTGGGCGGACGTGCATCCGGAGCAGTTGCAAGCCGAATGGCAGCCGACCTCGTTACCGAACACCTTAAAAAAGGCTTCCCGGACGTTTCTGACGCCGCCAAACTAACGCACTCCGATCTGTCCGAAACAACAAAGCGGCTCGGAATGGCGGTTATGGCAGCAAACAAAAGCGTTCACTCGACGGCCGAACTGAATCCGCAACTCCGGAATATGGGAACCACGCTTACCGCTGTGCTGTTTGACGGCAACCGGGCAAGCATCGCCCATGTGGGTGACTGCAGAGCCTACCTCATTCGTCATATTTCCATAGAGCAGCTGACCGACGACCATACGGTGGCAGCCGAGCATTCAAAAAAAGGACTTTCAGAAGACATGGCTCAAATGCGCCACATGCTGACCAGAGCTGTCGGCATTGCGCCGGACATTGTCCCCGATGTTGATGAGCTTGCCCTTGCAGAAGGAGATATTCTCATCATCTGCTCGGACGGGCTTTTCAACATGGTGTCTGACGGCGAGATTCTGGCGGTTGTCAAGAGCACGAGCGATCCGTTCCGGGCCTGCACCCGCCTCGTAGACCTTGCAAACAGCAACGGCGGTCGAGATAACATAACCGTAGTTGTTGCATATATTGAAAAAAGACGTTAAGCTTGTCCAGAGGATGGAATAAAGGAGGAGGAGCATGGCTAAACTGGTACTCAGATTTAAAGACGCTGTCCTGAAAGAACTCGCGATCGAGAAAGACCATGTAATGCTCGGCAGAAAGCCGGAAAATGATCTTGCGATCGATAATCTTGCGGTATCAGGGTTCCACGCAAAGATCCTCAAAGAGAATGACCGGTACGTCCTTGAAGATATGGGCAGCCTGAACGGCACGTACGTCAACGGCGAGCGCATCACCCGCCGCACGCTCAAAAGCGGCGAGCAGATTCTCATCGGCAAGCATACCATTGAATTTATCGCTCCGGAATTAAAGACGGAAGAACCGGCGCTGCGCCCGAAAGCCCTGGACGAGACCGTCGTGCTCGACCCGCGCCTGCAGCAGCAGCTTCTCGGCCGCGCGTCGCCGGAACCTCGCGGCTCAGCGCTCAGCTCTGAAAAGTCGGAGGTCCTCGGCGGCTTTGTGGTAATTGAAGGCTCCAGTGAAAAGAGGGAATACGAAATGCGTGATCGTGTGACCACTATCGGAAAGGATTCATCAGCCGGCATCCGCCTGCGCGGGTTCTTTACGCCGAAGATTGTCGCCCTCGTGAACCGGAGAAAGGAAGGCTATTTCATCAGCCCAGCGGCAAAAAACAAGCTCCCCAAGGTCAACGGGACCGAGATTGCAGAGCGGTGCGACCTCAAGGACGGTGACATTGTTGAGGTGCCGGGCATGACGCTCCAGTTCTACATCAAGGGCGCTTAACGGACCTGCATGGACATCCGGCGACCGGACATTCCCATTCCGCAGGTCGGCAAATATGAAGTCGACCGGGAAATCGGGAAAGGCGGTATGGGAACCGTCTATCTCGGATTTGACCGCTATCAGAACCGTGATGTGGCTATCAAGGTAGCATCGACTGCCGGCATTACGGATGAGGCCTACCTCCAGAAGTTTCAGAAGATGTTTTTCAATGAAGCCCGTATCGCCGGACTGCTCAACCATCCGAACATCCTGCCGGTGTATGATGCAGGGGTTGACGGTCCGCACCATTACATCGTCATGGAGTATGTCGGCGGCAGCAAAACGCTGAAGGATCATTGCAAGCCGGACTCTCTCCTGCCGATTCAGCAGGTGGTGGAAATCATCTTCAGGTGCTGCAAAGCGCTCGACTATGCGCATCGACAGGGCGTTATTCATCGCGACATCAAGCCCGGCAATATTCTGCTTACCGAAACAATGGACATCAAGATAAGCGACTTCGGCATAGCACAGATTATGCGTTCCGACACAACACAGCCGGCAGGGCTTATCGGCTCTCCTGCCTACATGTCTCCCGAACAGATTCGGGAAGAGGTGCTTACACAGCAGACCGATTTTTTTTCGCTCGGCGTTCTCATGTACGAGTTGCTCACCGGTCGCTCGCCGTTTCATGCGGACATCTTCTCCGGTGTCGTCCGCAAGATCCTGTACGAAGAGCCGCTGCCGTTGCGCTTTTACCGCTCAGACATCCCGAAAACCCTTGAAATCATCGTCACCAAGGCGCTCAGCAAGCGGCTAAACGACCGATACAGGACCGGCACACAGTTCGCCACCGACATCAGCCTCACCTATATCAATCTCAAGGAATCCGAGGAGAAGATTGACCAGACCGAAAAGTTCAATATTCTCCGGAAGTTGACCTTCTTTCGTGAGTTCATCGATGTTGAAATATGGGAAGTCCTGCGAGCCATGGTCTGGCGAGAATATCCGCCGAATGAGCGCATCGTCACTGAGGGAACGGTGGATGAAACCTTTTACATCATCGTCAACGGCCAGGTTTCGGTCTGCAAGGGAGAAAAAACCGTGGCGATTCTGGTCGAAGGTGACTGCTTCGGTGAAATGGGCTATCTGACCAAGGAAAAGCGCACCGCCGGCATTCTCTCGCTGACGGATGTTATCCTGCTCGAAATGAACAGCACCTCGCTCGAACAGGCGTCGCCCGGCTGTCAGCTCCGCTTCCACAAAGTCTTTCTGAAAACCCTGCTTGAACGACTCACTGAATCTGCCGAAAACCCCTCACGGGCATATCCTTAAAAAGGCTGCGCCCACAGAATCCAGAGGAGTTGTCAATACAATCGGTCCAAAGCGCTCAAAGCCGGTCAGGACGAGCAACAGAGCGGTTTTATTCGGCGAAGAGGCGCTTACAGGGAGGCGAGTGCCGGGCGAATAGTCGAGGGAATAACCCTGCTGCACCGGGCTGAATTTCTTGATGCATTACGGGCGGTGAGTCTGATAATTAGCTTGCCTCAGTCTGTAAACAAAACTATACTATTTTGCCGGGCTACAGTCTTCGCAATCGCTCCGGCTTCAAAAAAACCGCATCACCCTTCCGCACAAACTCACGGATCATCTTTACGGTCTCGTCTCGCTGCAGCGGCATTCTGACCCGCACCGGCAAGTAGTTTGAAGCATGGTTTGCAAAGAAGATCCCGCGCATATCGGTATGCTCGATCATTTCCGCAAGCTCATCCAGAACAGCAAAGGAGTCCGGCAGCATAAAATCCCCTGCTTCCTGTAACAGATAAAGCGGCGTACCGCGGACCACCATGGTCGTGAGCGCGCCCACATAGTCCGGCCCGATCTCCGTAAGCAGCTTCCCCGTCGCGCGAGCATGTTGAATACTGCCGGTGCTGCCGCCGATGCCGAGCAACACCGTTACCGACAACTTGATGCCTGCCTTCTTTACGCGGCGGGACGCCTCGATCGTCTCTTCGGCGGTCACGCCTTTCCGCATCCAGGCGAGCAACGTGTCGTCTCCGGACTCGACGCCAAGGTAGAGTATGCCGAGGCCGATCTCTCGGAGTCTCGACAGTTCGTTCACGCTCTTGTCCAGGATGTTCTGCGCGTTCGCGTACATGCCGATCCGCCGGAGCCGGGGGAAATGACGCCGGAGAAGCGCAAACAGCGCGAGCAGGTCGTGCTGCGGGGCCGCAAGCGCGTCGCCGTCAGCCAGAAAGATCCGCCGCGTATCGGTGAACGCCGGAATGCAGTCCAGGATGTCCCGCTCCATTTCCTCGATGCTGCGGATGCGAAATTGCTTCTGCTTGTAAGCGGGGCAAAATACGCATTGGTTGTGGGAACACCCTATTGTGTATTGGAGGATGAGGCTGTCAGCCTCGCTCGGGGGGCGGATGATGGTCCCTTCGTATTCAGGCATGAAGTTGTTTTACCTCTTTTCTGCGCTGCTGTCAATAGTGAGGCACTATTCAAGCAAAAACATTGATTTTGGGGATTTTTTTGTGATTGCACCTCTGAGAGTGATGCAGATGCATGAGCTTCCTCAGGAAAAAAGGCAAAAAAAAGTGGTGCTTGCTTCCTCTGCATCTTCAGCTCGGCGGTCTATACATCCTGGGACATACGACTTGAGACTCTTACGTCTGAAACCTTACGTCTTGAGACTTTACAACCTTTTCTGCCGAGCTTTTTAAGGAGCAAGACCACCACTTTTACTGGAAGTCTTTCTTTGATTCATTTATATCACCTTTTAACGTGCGTGTCAAGCGTTTTTTACGAACACCTTCTCCCATGTATTCCCAATCGCCTTAAGGGCTCGTTAGCAATCGTTAGCAAGCTGATTTCTCCTTGTTTTATAACGGCTTATGGTTCTGGGGGAACTTCTGGTCGTCCTTGCCGGCATAAGAGCGCTCAAAAAGGAATAGTTAGTGATGACACTGCGCCGGGCTTTCCATTCCCGCTATTCGGGATTGTCTACGATTCCGGGAAAAAATCCATCTTCGCCTTCAGCGACGCTGCGATAAAGGCAGTAAAGAGCGGGTGCGGCTCACGCGGGCGTGATTTGAACTCCGGATGGAACTGGCAGCCGAGAAACCACGGATGATCTTTCAGCTCGATAATCTCGCACAGTTCGCCGTCAGGCGAAATGCCGCTGAAAATAACTCCGTTCAGGGAAAGAATTTCACGGTATTTGTTGTTGAATTCATACCGATGGCGGTGGCGCTCTGAAATCTCCTTTGTGCCGTATGCCGCAAACGCATGCGTCTCTTCCTTCAGCACGCACGGATATGCGCCGAGCCGCATGGTGCCGCCCATCTGCGAATCCACCGTACGTTCCTCAATGGTTGCGGTTCGATGGTTATACCACCTTTCCATGAGGTAGATAATCGGGTCGGGCGTATTGAGATCAAATTCCGTACTGTTGGCGTTCAGTCCGCACAGGGTGCGGGCAATCTCAATAACAGCAAGCTGCATACCGAGGCAGATGCCGAAATATGGAACTTTCTTTTCACGGGCATATCGAACAGCCTGAATCTTGCCTTCAATTCCGCGTATGCCGAAGCCGCCCGGCACCAGGATTCCGTCAACATCTGCGAGCAGCTCTTCAGCGCCCTTTTTCTCTATCTCCTCGGCATTGGTCCACTTCAGATGTACGCGGGAGTTATTCGCAATGCCGCCGTGGATGAGCGCCTCTTCAAGGCTCTTGTATGAATCTTTCAGGCCGACATACTTGCCGACAATTGCTATTGTCGTTTCATGCTTCGGATGCTTGATCCGTTCTACGACATTTTCCCACTGATCTGTATTCGGCGGGGTGACGTTCAGCTGGAGCTTCTTGTCTATAAGCCTGTCGAGTCCTTCAGCCTTCAGCGATAGCGGAACTTCATACACCGTATCGACGTCGAGCGCCGCAATAACCGCGTCGGCATCAAGGTTGCAGTGAATGGCGATCTTTCGTTTCATTTCGGGAGGCAGCGGCCGCTCGGTTCTGCAGAGAAGCACGTCGGGCTGAATACCGATTTCGCGCAGTTCATTCACGCTGTGCTGTGTCGGTTTTGTTTTCATTTCTCCGGCCGCCCTGATAAACGGGACAAGGGTAAGATGCATATACAGCACATTTTCCTTGCCGACGTTGTAGCGGAACTGGCGGATTGCCTCCAGAAACGGCAGGCTTTCTATATCGCCGACGGTGCCGCCAATTTCGACAATCAAAATATCAAGGTCTGGTGTAGCGGCAGACTTGATGGCTTCCTTGATCTCGTCAGTAATGTGCGGCACCACCTGCACCGTCGCCCCAAGATAGTCGCCGCGACGCTCTTTCGTTATAACATTGTAATAAATTTTTCCGGTGGTATAGTTATTGACGACCGTGGCCCGAAAGCTGGTGAACCGCTCATAATGGCCAAGATCGAGGTCCGTCTCGCAGCCGTCATCGGTGACGAATACTTCCCCGTGTTCAAACGGGCTGAGTGTGCCGGGGTCTACGTTGATATACGGGTCGAGCTTCTGGATCGCGACCCGCAGCCCCTTTGCTTCGAGGAGCGCGGCCATTGCCGCGGCTGCAATGCCTTTGCCGAGAGCTGAAACTACTCCGCCGGTGACGAAGATATACTTAACCATTGCCTTGCCCTCTCCAGATCTTCAGGCGTATCAACGCCGATAGTGTTGTAATCAGTAATGCCCACCTTGATGGTGATGTTCTGTTCGAGTGCCCTGAGCTGTTCCAGCTTTTCGGTCTGCTCCAGAGGTGTCGGCGGCATCTTGGCAAAACGCTCAAGCGTTCCCCGGCGATACGCATATATGCCGTAATGCTTGTACATGGCAACCTCTGCAAGCTGTTCATCGGAGAAGGTTGTGCCCCCACGTTCAAACAATTCCCGGTGATACGGAATCGGTGAGCGGGAGAAATAAAGAGCATACCCGTCATGGCGAAAAACGGCCTTTACCACGTTCGGATTGAAAAGGTCTTCGGCTTTGTCTATACGCTTCACAAGCGTGCCGATTTCAGCCTTTGGATCGTTCATGACCGATATAACCTCATCTATCATTGCCGAATTCAGCAGGGGTTCATCCCCCTGCACGTTTACGACAAGATCATCGGCCCCAAGGAACATCCCGCCGGCCATGATTGTCTGAACTGCTTCAGCTATTCTGTCCGTCCCGGACAGGTGGGCATCGGAGGTCATTATGGCTGATCCGCCGAAAGCCCGCACCGCTTCAGCAATCTGTTCGCTATCCGTCGCAACAAACACCGACTGTACCTGTTTTGCGCGGACAGCGTTTTCGTATACATGCTGTATCATGGGCTTACCGGCGAGAGAAGCGAATGGTTTCCCAGGGAAGCGCGAAGCTCCGAAGCGCGCAGGGATAACCACAATAGCAGGCATAACGCATTTATGATAACATAAAAGACGCTTCATCGTGCATGCCATGAAAAGACAAAAAATTCAGATACCTTTGTGGGTTTGGGCTGCCTTGGGCTCGGGAATCCTGCTCATCCTCGCATTCCCGACGTTTTACCTGTTTCCCCTTGCGTGGGTTGCATTTGTTCCTCTTTTGCTGAGTCTGTATTCCCTGGATAACCGTCAGGCTTTCCTCGCCGGCTTTTTGTTCGGTATTGTCTCTTTTTTCGGTACTACATACTGGATTTACCATTCTGTAAATCACTACGGCTCAATTCCGTTTATTCCAAGCTTGCTGCTGGTGTTCGCTCTTTGTCTTTATCTGGCCCTGTATCCGGCTCTTTTTTCTGTTCTGTTTGCATCGCTTATAAAGCGGTCCTCGCTTCCGGCGCTTTTGATAGCTCCTCTCTTCTGGACGGTCTGCGAATTTGCTCGTTCCTATGTGTTCACCGGATTTCCCTGGTCAAGCCTCGGTTACTCTCAGTACAGCTTCCTTCCTGTGATCCAGATTGCTGATATTGCCGGAATATATGGCGTTTCATTTCTGGTGATGGCCGTAAACGGCGCTATTGTTGATGTTTTCCTCATCAGGCGCAGACAAGAAGAAAAACCTCTCTTTCCGTCCATGCCTACCTATGCCGGATGGATAACGCTTGGTTTTTTTCTTTTTATCACGCTTGCCTATGGCTTCTGTCGCCTTCATCAGGACCGCTCAGCCGGCTCGGTTCAGGTCGCTATTGTTCAAGGGAACATAGAGCAGGATAAAAAATGGGACCGCTCTTTTCAGAACTATGTAATCAAAACCTATCGCGATCTCTCGGCGGTTGCTGCTCAGACAAAGCCTGATCTTATCGTATGGCCGGAATCGGCCGTTCCATTTGTATTCGGTCGCGACAAGGAGATGACGAAAGAACATGTTGAGTTCCAGAAAACGCTTGACTCCTATCTGCTGTTTGGAACAGTTCTTAAGAAAAACCAGAAGGAGAACGCCTATTCAAACGGTGCTGCCCTGCTCAGCAAGGATGGATCCCTCACTTATCTTTATGATAAAATTCATCTTGTTCCTTTTGGCGAGTATGTTCCTCTCAGGCCGCTGCTCTTTTTTGTTGATAAGCTCGCCTATGGCATCGGTGATTATGTTGCAGGCGACAATTATATACGGGCAGTAACTCCTTTCGGCAGTTTCGCAACGCTCATCTGCTATGAATCGGTTTTCCCGGGACTCGTGCGCAAATTTTATATACGTGGCGGTGACTTTATGGTCACCATTACGAATGATGCCTGGTTTGGCACGACGAGTGGTCCCTATCAGCATTTCAGCATGGCGGTTTTCCGTGCCGTGGAGAACCGGAAACCGATGGTGCGCGCGGCAAACAGCGGCATTTCCGGTTTCATCGACAGTAATGGAAAGATTGTAAGCACAACAGAATTAATGACAAGAACAGTAATAACCGGGAAGGTAAGTCTCGACAAAACGATGACATTCTATACAAAATTCGGCGACGTTTTTTCTTTTTTTTGTATAGCGTGTTCGATTCTTATCTTTTTCAGAAAATACAGACTATAAATTCTTGCGGAGGATTGTCGGATGATTACTCATGCAGAAATGCTGGAACAGATTGGAAAGCTGAAAGAGCGAATTTCTTCACTACGAGGTTATCTTTGATGTAGCTCAAATGCAGAGTGAGCTTGCTCAAATAGATCAGGATCTGGCCAGGGAAGAAATATGGTCGTACCCTGATAAAACCAGAGATCTTCAGAAAAAAAAGACCCTGCTCATCAACACGCTTCAGCCGGTTGACGAATCATATAAAAAAGCTGTTTACCTTGAAGAATCCCTTGATATTCTTACAGAAGAAGATGGAGACGTTTTTTTTGCGGAATTTTCTGAAGAAATAAAAGAACTTTCACAAAAAATTGATGCGCTCGAATTGCGGCTTCTTCTCTCCGGAGAAACAGACCATAACAGCGCAATTGTCACTATTCATCCCGGAGCAGGCGGCACCGAAAGCCAGGATTGGGCTCAGATGCTGATGCGCATGTATTTAAGATGGGCAGAAACCCATGGATATTCTACTGAAATAATTGATCATCAGGCTGGTGAGGAAGCCGGCATTAAAGGCGTTACATTCAGTGTCTCCGGAGACTTGGCGTACGGCTATCTTAAGGCAGAAGCAGGCGTACACCGACTTGTGCGCATTTCTCCGTTTGATGCCAATAAACGCCGCCATACGTCTTTCAGCGCTGTCCTCGTCTATCCTGAAATCCAGGACGATGTCGCTATTGAAATCCGGGAAGAGGACCTGAAGATAGATACTTTTCGTGCATCAGGAGCAGGCGGCCAGCATGTCAACAAGGTATCCTCGGCTATCAGGCTGACTCATATTCCAAGTGGCATTATCATTTCATGTCAGAGCGAACGTTCTCAGCTCAGAAACCGCGAGCTTGCGATGAAAGTTCTGAAAGCACGGTTGTATGATCAGCAGGTTCGCGCACGTGAAAAAAAGCTGGATGACATTGTAGGCGATAAAAAAGATATAGCATGGGGAAGCCAGATTCGTTCATATATCATGCAACCGTACAGACTTATAAAAGACCATAGAACCAATATTGAATCCGGCAACGTTGATGCTGTGCTGGCCGGCGGGATTGATCTATTCATTCAGGGATATCTCAAGTCGGACGTTTTAAAAAAATAGTGTCTTGTACTATCTTCTTCTTTTTATGGATAAGAATAAAGATAGTAGTAGTGTTAGGCGCAGTGCAATTGTGAAAAACTACGGGAAGGCATTGAAGAGACAGGATCATTTCTTTTCGTGATTTTTGCGGCTTTCTTCACATTTATCCACAGCCATTGAAAGAACAAGGGATCTTCAGATATTTTTCACAGGCGTCTGAACAGTTATTGCTCAGATTTTTCGCATTGAGCTATAATGAGCAGAGCTCAGAAAAAAGTTTTTAACAATTGTGAAAAAAATGTTAATAAACATAAATAAAACAAGGGGGTTTTTATCTTAAATGCCTGCCATCATTCATAAAGATGAATTATGGGATAAAACTCTTGAGATTCTATCGGGAAAGGTAGGCGAGAGCGCCTTTGAACTCTGGTTTCGGCCGATGAAACTCATTCAGATTAAAGAGAAAAATGCTTATATTGAGATTCCGAACCGGTTTTTCCGCGAATGGATTGAAGACAATTATCCGACAATCATTCAGGAAACCATTGAAGGGATTGCCGAGCTTCAGCTCGGGCTGAAATTCAGAATCGCGGGCAAGGAAAACGAAGTTCTCAAAAAAATTGATACCCGCCTCGAAAACCGACGCACGAAGCTTGCAAGCAGAGGAATCTATCTGAACCCGAAGCACACCTTTGATTCCTTTGTTGTCGGTCCGTCAAACCAGTTTGCCCATGCGACGGCAAAGCGTGTTGCCGAAAACCCCGGCACATCTTACAATCCGCTTTTCATCTACGGCGGGGTCGGGCTTGGGAAAACGCATCTGATGAATGCTGTAGGCAATATGATAGTTGACCGCAACGCCGCCATCGGCGTCTATTATGTATCCTCGGAACAGTTTGTAAACGAAGTCGTGACTGCGATGCGGCACGAGAGAATGGGTGAATTCAAGGAAAAATACCGGAACGCTGATGTGCTGCTGGTTGACGATATTCAGTTTATCGCCGGCAAAACAGCAACACAGGAGGAGTTTTTTCATACGTTCAATGATCTGTACGGCAAGCAGAAGCAGATCATCATATCGAGCGACCGTGCGCCGATCGATATTTCAGACATAACAGATAGAATGAGATCCCGGTTCAGCATGGGGCTTATTGCTGATATTCAGGCTCCTGAGGTGGAGACCAAAGTTGCTATTCTTTACAAAAAAGCGGCTGCGGAGCACTTAAAGATTCCCGAGGATGTGGCGTATTTCATTGCTACGCGGGTGAAGTCAAATATTCGCGAGCTGGAGGGCTGCCTCATTAAGCTTGGGGCGCATGCCTCTCTTGTGGGCGCTCCGGTAGACCTGTCACTTGCAAAGGCCGTGCTGAAGGACCTGATTGCGGACGACGATAAACCGATCAACGTTGAGGGTGTTCAAAAAGCAATCTGCGATTTTTTCGGACTGAAGCTGCATGATCTTAAGGCCAGGCGGCGTACGCGGGAAATTTCAAATGCCCGCCAGATAGCTATGTATATTACAAAACATCTGACACAGATGTCTCTGAGCGAAATAGGAGCTGCATTCGGCGGGAAAGACCACGCGACGGTCATCTATGCCTGCAGGCAGGTTGCAGAGAAGCGGGCTGGCGATGAAACGCTGAACAAAACAATCGAAAACATCATGAAGCGGCTCAAGCAATAAGAGTGATGAAGAATACGCGAAAGCGTACCGGATCAGAGTTCAGGCAGAACAAACGAGGAGGGAAGCATGAAGATTAAGGTCCAGCGGGAGGAGCTGCATAAAAAACTCTCCGACATTCAGAACATTGTCGAAAAAAAGAACACGATGCCGATTCTCAACCATTTTTTGCTGACGGCGGAGAAGGGCGGCTCATTCATTACCGCAACGGACCTTGAGACTGCTCTCAAAGAGCCTCTTGATCTTGAG
>DATIKF010000161.1:0-1557 GCA_035477855.1 Dissulfurispiraceae bacterium | reverse complement strand
CGATTCTCTTGCCGAATCTGAACCTCACCTGTGGTGAGATTTACGAATCGGCTCCTCGGTTACGAATCCACGCCTCTTTCCCGATGAAAACTGCACATTCGCAAGACTTGACGGAGTGCCTTATGCAACTGGAGGGTCAATATTCCGCCGATCTGCTTTCTATTGACTCTTGCCGCGGGGCGGATGAAAGTGTATTCTCGGTTTCTGTCTATGAAGACGTACAACCCAGGAGAATCCATCAAGGTGCGCGTGCCCGAAGAGTTTGAATTGCACCTTTCGGTGCAGGCCACATCGGGCTATGAGTGGAAGGTCGCGGAGAAGGCGACAGGATTGTCTGTCTTGGGGTCCTCGTTTAAACCGC
This sequence comes from Dissulfurispiraceae bacterium, assembly GCA_035477855.1. GTDB lineage: Bacteria > Nitrospirota > Thermodesulfovibrionia > Thermodesulfovibrionales > Dissulfurispiraceae > JAAYUK01. The sequence continues at coordinate 1,196 of DATIKF010000161.1, read as the reverse complement.
CGACAGATGATCGAATTGGCGGGGCCTCCTTGCAGGTCCTTCGGCTCCGAGCTGATGAGCCGGGCACGCTCACCTTGCGTCTTGTCTGCAAGAGGGCCTGGGACACTACCCCCAGTGAGACTCTCGTCTTGCAGATCACGGCGCAAGACCGTGTGTGAAACAGGACCAGGGTTCCACCTTCCTGGCTCTACGGTCGCCGCTCCCGCCTTATGCGTGTGGCTAATCGCTCGTCCATGCAGCGCACGAGCGCTTCTACATCCGACTTGCGGGACGATTGTTCGTCTCACCATTTGCCCGCCGGGCAGCGCTCGGCTGCCAGCCACACTTTGACCCGGAGATAACAGCCACATGCCATGTGCGCACAGCGGACGTCAACATGGCGAAAGAAGGGGCAGTCGCGGCACAGGGCCGCTCGTCGCATCGCTTCGGCTGCTTCTACTCTCAACCGACCATGAAGGGCGGCTGAGGTGTTGCGGGCCACCGCACCTGCAAAATTGGCCACCATCCGACGTAGCGGCGGCAACTCAGGAGGTTGTGTATCTCGAAGTGGCATGGTAGTGACGGGATCACATTCCAAGTATCTACTCAACGATAGGCCGGCTTACGCAGTCGACCCAACATGCATCATTGTATTGCGTCCTTCAGTCACAATGCAAGAGTTTTCCTGCAGCGTCAATTCACGACGATGGAAGTTGACTCCAGGAGAACGGGACGGTGTCAGGTATTTTCTTCTGGGGTGATATCCAGAACATTACAGATTCGGGGGACTTCGATGGCTAGCTCTCAATGGACTTTCAAGAGCAGCCCTTCGGATAAGCTTTCGCGGCGTCACGCACGCGGTGAAGGAAGACCGTGCAACTCGCTCCATGGCTTGCGATACGCGATCCGGGGCCCGGGATGGAATGCACGTGGCCGGTTTCTCTGTCGGTTCTGTGGCAGACCTTCGTCGGTCGAAGGCGAAGAGGGCGACGCATGCGTCGCCCCTACGAGGAATGGAACCGCGTCGGTGATTCGTGCCCCCTGCGTCACCGCGTCCCTGCGTGAGCATCCCCGTCCTTCTCGGTGTCCTTCTATGAGAAGGCATGTCAAGGGGAGTTCGCCTTGGCGAACCTCCTTTTTTTCTCCGGAGCTCTTGTATCGCCTTGCTTCTATTCGCACTCGTTATGGGATCCTTCGATCCCGGTGCATGGTAGGGT
>DATIKF010000160.1:0-1627 GCA_035477855.1 Dissulfurispiraceae bacterium | reverse complement strand
CATGGTAGCGGTTTTGTCCTCGCCATCTTCGGCATAACATAGCACCGTGGGCGCTCCGTTAATCGTCTCATTCGCATTCAGCCAGCCCGTACCGTCCGGCCTGCGGAACTCGTGATACCGCATGAACTTTTCATATGCAGCCTTTTTGAATATAGGGGTCGTCATTGTGCAACCCTCCTGACCGTGATTGTGTTCGTCCGATATGGCGCAGTTTCAACACTCGCCCGCGCCGGGACAATTGTGTTCGTCCGATATGGCACAGTTTCAACACTCGCCCGCGCCGGGACAATGCTGAACATGGCGCGGTACTTAACACGCGAGCCGCGGGTCTGGTCGCCGTAGAACTCACCGACACGGCTGACAGATACTCCCGTGCTCAGCACGCTCTCCATATATGCCTGCAACATATCGATGACATGCGACCCGGACACGGCGATTGATGCCGCACCATCAACGAACGCCTGCCGGTCTTCCACGCTGCTCAGGGAGAGAATGGTTGTGTTGTAGCTGTCCGCGAACTGCTGCACATCGGCTATTGAGCTTGACGCCGCGGCTGCGCTTGCAAGCGTCTCCGCGAAAACTATCACATCTTCAATCGCGGAAACAGACACAACGATACTCTGGAGCGTCTCCAGCACAGTAAGGAAGTCTTCCACTGCCGAGGCGCTTACTGCCACGCTGCTGATAGCTTCGAGCATGGCCATGGCGTCGGCGATGGTGCTGACACCGGCAATGATGCTGCTGATTGCGTCGGCATAGTTCTGCGTGTCTGTGACTGCCGAAACGGATAGGGCGGTACTCTGGAGGCTGTCAATCATGCTTTGCACATCTTCACAGCTGACGCTTGCGGTGATGACGGTCTGTGCGGCTTCGAGATATGCCTGAACGTCGCTTGCGGTGGATTGAGAGGCGACGGTTGTGAGCATGCTCTCGGCGTATGCCTGCTGGTCGGTAATGGCGGCCGCTGATACTGCGGTGGAAAGCGCGCTCTCCACAAATATCACCGCCTCCGTTATCGTGGATATTCCGGCTCCGGTGCTGAGTACTGAATCAACGTATGCCTGAGCGGCAGTGACGGATGAAGAAGCTGCGCCGTCGCTGGTCACGGTGTCTGTCATGTGTGCCGTGTCTGTTATGGCTGAGACTCCGACGGCGGTGCTTATGATGCCGTCCACGAAGGTCTGCATATCCGACAGGGCTGATACCGATGCACCTGTGCCGGTGATGGTGTCAAAGTAGGTGTCGCCCGGCGGCGGGAAAAAATATTCCTTCCAGACAGCAGACGCAACATCACCCACCCATGGATAGGTAGCTATATCAAGCTGTACCTCGATGCCCACCCACGCTCTGGTAAAGTGGTACTCGTCGTTGCTCCGCCAGTCCCCCGCTAATCCTGAGTCAGACATTAGCTATTATCCCCTCGTGTAAATCGCCGTGCCCCATATACTGACCTGATTCCCGGAGCTTGCAGTATATGCAAAGTACGGTACTGTGCCATTGAACATCTGCCCCAGCCCTCCGCTTGCGGCGTTAATAATTCCACCACCTACCCCAGTGTTAATGTTGAGAGCGCCGAGGACTCGGTATGCTACGAGGTTGATTGTGCCGGAAGTCCATGTCGCTGACA
>DATIKF010000159.1:0-12679 GCA_035477855.1 Dissulfurispiraceae bacterium | reverse complement strand
TCCTTCTTCCTTCTTCCTTCTTCCTTCTTCCTTCTTCCTTCTTCCTTCTTCCTTCTTCCTTCTTCCTTCTTCCTTCTTCCTTTTGCGGAGACATTTTGCGGGGACGGGGTTTTCAATTGGATGATTTCCTGCTACACTACGAACATAGGGTGCCCGCATTTCATGCTCAGTATGTACGATTGATTTTATTCCACTGTATTCCGCATTTCGGGGCGCCTGGTTTCGCTGACGGCTGTTCGGTCTGCTCCTCCGAACATCCGCCGGCAGTCGGGCAGGTATCAGGCATGGCCGCTGACATTTCCGTGCAGTCATCAGAACAATACCGCATTCTCTGCGACACCGTCAGGGACTATCCCGGTCTGTTGCCCGCAGCAGAGGCGCTGCGGCGCGAACTGACCCGCACCCCGCGCCGCTGGCATGCAATCATCGAAGATCTCCGTTCGTTTGCACTGAAAAACTTTCTGCTGCATGACGCCCATACTCATGGCCTGGAAGCAATGCAGGCCGTAACCGATATTCTTTTTGAAGCAGTTGACAGTCCCGACCCGAAGGTCTGCCGGAAGGGTATAGATGCCCTGATGTTCTATCTTCAGAAGGTTTTGCTCGACGGAAGCAGAGAGCTCAAAGACTACTGGCCGCTGCTGACATCCTCGTTCTCACGCCTGATGCAGCTTGACTCAGGCCGCTTCCTGACAGCCGTGACCAATGCTCATCCTCTGAAGCGTCTGGCACAACGCATCCTTGACAAGCAGTCCGAAGGGTGTTCTGTCGATGTCCTGAACGACCTGCTTGACCGCTCGTTCCGTGAAACGTTCGCTTTCTGGCTGAACGAGACCGACCCGGTGCTCTGGTTTGATAATGTGGCGGCCTTCAGCCCGCACCTCGCCTCCCTGAAAAAACTTATGCAGCCGGTTTCCCATGAAAACCTCAGGGCGCTTCTCCGGCACCTCGACACGGTGGACCCGGAACCGGGCGTCGATGGTATCCGCCGGTTGAACGCTCTTCTCTCGCTTCCCGGACATCTGCAGATCGTCAAGTTCTATGAAGAGCATGCCGACAGGCTGCCTTCAGAGGGCGATGGAGCGCTGAAGATAGCGTATCTTCTCAAGGTGCTGGAATCAAATGGATTGGAAGGCATACATGAGGAAGCGATACGGGAAATTGGGAGAACCGTCTCGGCCATCCTGAAGACCGGAACGCCGGAAACGCTCAAACACGCTCTCGCAACGCCGCTCGAAATTCTGAGGAAAAGCTTCCGGGCGTTTCCCGATGCGACGCTGCACTGCGTTCAGACCATCGGAACCGGAGTATATGCACTCGGCAGCAGTTCGCTGGTGGAATGGTTCAATCAGTTCATCATTTCATTCGGCTTCCAGCAGCCTGAAGTGAGCGGCATCACCGACGACTGGCAGGTGAGTTCCAACAAATCCCATGTGAGAAACATCCGCGTATGGCTGGAGCTGATCGAGCAGAGTCCGAAGTGGTCGAAATCGCTCCTTGCCGCGCTGCTTATCAACCTCAGGCTCGGCGGCGTGCATATCAACGATACCGATCTCTTCCAGAAAGACATCACCCGCCTGCTGAACAGCGATATTGCTCCGGCATATCATCTCGTGAAACAGCTTGCGAAAGGGTTCCCGGCCTACTTCAACGTCATCAACGCCGAAGGTGCTCTCCGTGAGGTTTCCACCGCTCTTGACGACGCAACAGGCACCCGCGATCCGCTTGTTCATTTCCTCAGAAAACACTGTCATGTCGAGAGCAGTTCCATCATGGTCGATTTTATCGAGGCTGCGCTGGAGTTCTGGCGCACAAAAGACAAAAGCGGCCTCAGGGCATATCTGCCGGAGGAGATTTTTCGCAGCATTGATCCAAACGGGATCTATGTGGCCGATCTCCATCGCCTGATTACGGAAATGTTCACTGCCCTGCATATGAACAGCGTCTCTGATGTGTTGCTCGCAAATGAATCCGCAGTTCGGGACTGCATCGACAGCACCTCCGCTCCCGACAGAGAACGCGCTCGCGCCACACTTATCGTGAAGTTCTACCGGCTGCTCTGGCAGAAATACCGGCTCGGCATCCATGACCTCAGGGAGCAGCTTGCCGCATCGACCGGCATGGGGCTCCCCCCTTGTGATGAGCTGATTTCATCGCTTGAGAGTGAAAGCATTCAGATCAGGCTCGCAGCGACGCTGCATCATCTGGACAAGCTGAAAGAAATCATCCTCTCTCCCGAACGGTTTGAAGCCATCGAGGATATTGCCCGGAAGCGCCATGTCGCTGCCGGAATTCCGTCGATGTACGGGCGATATATCGAAAAGAAATTCAATGCGCTTGCCCTGACGTTCCGGCTCGAAAATTACGCCAATACGTTGTTCGAGGAGCTGATGCGGACATTTCCGCTCCGGTTCGTCACCCGGGCGACACTCTTCCAGATCGAAAAATATACGAAGCTCTTTTTTCACGCACTGAAGCTCGACGGCATCTCGTCGCACCGGCTCGAAAACACCCTCGAACTTCTCTCCGGAGCGCTGGAGGTCCGGCGATTTTCCTATTCGCAGTTCATCGATATTTTCAGGGGGTTTTCAGAAGGAGTTCAAGACATCCTCAGCACCTATTACACCGGCGCGCTCAAAACGCACCTGCGCGCCGTCATTCTTCAGCTCGGCAACGGGCGTCTTGTGCCGAAGTACCGTGACAGCGGGGACAAGAATGAGCATGATTTTGTGAATGCGGTATCCGAAAAGCTGCTTCGCGATCTGGTCGCGCTCTCCCCCGGCCTGCAGCAGCTCGATGCGTTCATCAGCAGCATTCTGCGGACACTCCGCGAGCAGGCGGAAGTGCTCGATGAGCAGAAACTTGATCTGCTGATGAGCTATGACCCGAAAAAAATCGTCTCAGCTATTCATTCGCCTGCCAGGGCGACGCGGGACCGCATTCATCTCGGCAACAAGGGATACAATCTCGTCAAGCTCTCATCGCTCGGCATTCCGGTGCCGCCCGGCTTTCTGATTACAACCGAGGTCTTTCGCTGCATGTCTGCGATTCAGCAATTCAGCTATGCCAAAGAGCATCTGATGGAGGAGATCGCAAAACAGCTGAAGCGCATCGAGGAACTGACCGGAAGAAAGCTCGGCGACCCGCAGCGTCCTCTGCTTGTTTCAGCCCGCAGCGGCGCGGCGCTCTCGATGCCCGGCATGATGAATTCGTTTCTGAACGTCGGGCTGAATGAAACCACCGTCAGCGGGCTCATCGACCTGACAGGAAAGCCGTGGTTTGCCTGGGACTGCTATCGCCGTTTTCTGCAGTGCTGGGGCATGTTTTTCGGAATGGAGCGTGACGTTTTTGATACCATTATCGACACTTTCAAGCGTCGGCACAAAATCGAGATGAAACTGCAGTTCACGCCCGAGCAGATGCGCGAGATTGCGCTTGCGTACCGCGACCGCATCGCGCAGAGCGGGATTGCGATAAGCGATGACCCGTTCGTGCAGCTCGAGACCGCAATCATGCAGGTCTTTCAGTCATGGGATTCGCAGAAAGCGCGTGCATACCGGCAGATTCTCGGCATATCGGAACAGTGGGGCACCGCTGTTCTGGTGCAGGCCATGGCATACGGGAACCTTGACACCAATTCCGGCACCGGCGTCCTTTTTACGCGCAATCCGCGCGAGCTTTCAGACCGGGTCATGCTCTGGGGCGACTTTGCTATCGGAGCACAGGGGGAGGACATTGTTTCGGGGCTCGTCAAGACCCTGCCAGTCTCGATTGAACAAAAACACTTCGAGGAACGCACGTATGACATTTCGCTGGAAGAACTCTTCCCTGAAATTTACTCGGCTCTGCTGAAGATCGTTAAAAACCTTATCTATACCGAACAGTGGAGTGCGCAGGAAATTGAGTTCACCTTTGAAGGGAAATCCGCCGGACAGATCTCTATTCTTCAAACCCGCGACATGACGGTAATGCGTAATGAAAGCGTTTCTGCATTCATCCCGACGCCGGAACTCTCCTCAGCCTACTGTGCAAGCGGCATCGGTGTCGGCGGCGGGGCGCTCAGCGGACGTGCTGTGTTCGACCTGCACGACATTGAAACCTACCGGAAAGATGAGCCGTTGACTCCGCTTGTTCTCATCAGGGGAGATACCGTTCCCGACGATATCCAGCTTATCTCGGCAACAGACGGCTTGCTCACGTCCAGGGGCGGCTCGACATCTCACGCTGCCATAATTGCAAAGCGTCTCGGGAAAACATGCGTCGTCGGCTGCCCGAGACTCACGGTGCTTGAAGCAGACAAAACCTGCAGCCTGCACAAGGCAACTGTCAGGGCAGGAGACTTTCTGAGCATCGACGGTCGCGGCGGAGCCATCTATCTCGGCAGTCATCCGTCGCAGGTCGTCAGGCTCGCAGCAGAATAATGCAACAGGGAGGGATACCATGGCGGCGCACGGGGTGAACATGCTTTCGGAAAAACGGCCGGTCCTCGGCATTAACGGACTGGGGCGAATCGGCAAACTGACCTTGTGGCACCATATCGGACGGCGCCACTTCTCTGAAATCGTCGTCAACATCGGCAGAAAAGTCGGCACGCGCCTGGAAGATATCGCACTTTATATTGAAAAGGATTCGACGTACGGGGCGCTTCATACTTACCTGCACGGCTACAAAGCCGGCCGCGTCATCAGCGAACTGAATGAGGAAAAAGGCAGAATGCTCGTTGACGACATCCCGGTTACCATTCTGCAGCAGACGCGCAACCCGAAGGAGATTCCCTGGAGGGCTCACGGAGTAAAGCTTGTGGTCGACGCCACCGGCAAGTATACCGATCCGACCCTGATGCCGGATGCAAAGGGCGGCGCCGCCCGCGGCCACATCGAAGCGGGCGCAGACAAAGTGGTCGTTTCCGCTCCGTTCAAAATTAGAGAAAAAGGGGTCCAGATGCCGGACGACGCCAAGACACTCGTGCTCGGCATCAACGACGATGAATTCGAGCCGAAACGGCACGTGATCATCTCGGGGGCGTCCTGCACAACAACATGCCTCGCCTACATGATTAAACCGCTGCTCGACTATTTCGGCGCTGGGAAGATGCTGAGCGTCTCGATGGCGACTGTTCACGGCAGCACCGGTTCGCAGGAGGTTCTTGATCGCCTTCCTAGTGAAGGGGCAACAGATCTGAGAAAGAACAGGAGCATCTTCAACAACATTATTCTCACTACGACCGGCGCGGCTAAAACGCTGGGGCTCGTCATGCCCGCCATGAACAAAATCGGATTCATTGCGGAGTCAGTGCGGGTTCCGGTCGCCACCGGTTCACTCATTATCCTGGTGGCCGCACTGCATGATGAAAGCGAGAATCCGGTCATCAACCGGAAACTCATCAACAGCATCTACCGGGATGCGGAACAGAAAGATCCCCGTGGCTTTATCAAGTTCACGGAAGAACAGAATGTCTCCTCCGATATCATCGGCATGTACGGACCGGCAACCATTATTGAGGGGAATGAGACGCATACACGCACTGCCGTCGTGAACCTCGACCTTCGTCCGCTGATGGCCGCCTCAGGGATGCAGGCACCATCAGATGCAATAACGGACGTTAAGGTTCCCATTACTCAGGCGGTCATTTATGGCTGGTATGACAACGAACTGGGGAGCTATACCAACATGCTTGGAGGCCTGACCGCAAAGATCGCATCCAGCGTTTATCAGTAGCAACCGGCTCGCGGCTGGCTCTCTCATCTGCAAATATTGCGCGCTATCGCGCAATATTTGCAGAGTAATTATCTCCACGCAACTCGCCACTAAAGGCAGTGCAAATAAATATCTCTGTTTTTTATAGATTTTTTATAGCCACACTCTCTGGCATGGTGATTGCCTATTCCAAAGAAAAGAATCTATTTTAAGGAGGACACACCATGAGAACAAAGTTTATCTTCACAGCCGTAGCAGCAGTGCTCGCCATCGCCCTCGTCGGCAGTGCATTTGCGTTCGGTCCGGGATGCGGCAAGGGAATGGGGTATGAGCCGGGTAATTGCCCGATGTCCGGAGGAGCAGCGCCGGCCGGCCTGACTCCTGAGCAGACTGCAAAATATCAGGCTTTCCAGAAAGATACCGTTGCCCAGCGCGAAAAGATGGCGCAGCTCCGTCAGGAAATGTGGCAGCTTAAAAACCAGCCGACTCCCGACTGGGATGCCGTAAACGCAAAGCACCAGGAGTTTTTCACGCTGAAGACCGAACTTGCAAAAAAGGCTCAAGCTGCCGGAATTGAAAGATTTGGATACGGTCGCGACGGCAGAGGAATGGGCAAAGGGATGGGAATGGGCTGCTGCAGATGCGGCTGTTTCTGAGACTTTTTCCCGAACAAACAGGGTATAATCAGTTCAGCGGCTGCCTTTTCTGACAGCCGCTGAAGCATATCAAAGGACGGAAATGACCCGATTCAAACATATCATCTTTGCGCTTACCGCCGCTTTTGTTTTCTGCTCTCCCGCCGGAGCGGCGGAAGAAAATGATGCTATGCCGGGATACGACGAAAACACCGAGGTCACGCTCAGCGGGATTATTACAGACGTCGGCATATACCGGCGCGGGCCTGTGGTGCTCACGGTGAAGGCCGATGCAAAGACATACCAGGTGGTCACCGCTCCCCGATGGTATATTGCACAGGAAGGCATTTCCTTCACCACGGGGGAGAAGATAGAAATTACCGGTTCAAAATACTACACAAAAGACGGCACCCTCTCGCTCATCGCCAATACGATAACAATTGCAGGACGCATGACCACTATCAGCTTTCGCGACGGCGCCTGCAATCCTCTCTGGATGAAACACCGCCACGGCGGTGGTAGATTCTAATGAATTTCATGCGGAATGCTTTCGTCAGAGGCATTTCGGTTTTCAGGAGAGCCGGTATTGCTCGCGGGCTCTCCTGAAAAAGTTCCGTCAGTCAGTATGCAGCACCACCGCGAAGCTGTTGAAAAGTACCCAGACGGAGTCGCCTTTCTTCAGCTTCAGGCGTCTGCTGCTCCCTGTGGTAATTACTGAACAGAGTTCGATCTGGTCGGAAATACGGACGATGTATTCAGTATTGATTCGTCCGGCGTTGACGCGCTCGATAATTCCGTGAAAGCGGTTTTCAGCAGTACAGACCGGTTCTTCGCCGCCTTTATACAGGATAACCCAGGGAGCCTTTACCTCAGCAGTAATCAGCTTTCCTTCCCGCAGGCCCAGCCTGCCGGCACTGTCGTTGGTGATAACGGTCGTTATCGAGTGACCTTCCAGTGTGGTAATCTCTACAAGCGACTGAATATCTCCGCACTGCAGAACCCGGATTTTCCCGAAAAAACAGTTTCTGGCGCTGGTCTTCCGTGAAGCTTCCTTTTCCACGAAATGCTTTGTGATTTGGCGAATCTCGTCTCTGGAAAACGTTACATAGGAGGAAGTCAGACCGGGTGTCGAATGACCCATCAGCACCTGCACCGCAGGAAGGGGAATGTTGCTCTGCATCAATTCTGCGCCCCGTGATTTCCGAATCATCTCCGGCGCTCCGAGTTGCTTCGGAAAACCGCTCTCCTCTGCACGCTCATAGAACTTTCGGCGCACAAACGCAGGGTCAATGCCGAAGGCATAGCCGAACGATGCCCTGAAGGCGGAATCTGCAAGCATCGTCCGAATCTCCGCCGACAGAACTTCTGAGATCTGAACCTCGCGTTTGTTTTCTGTCTCTTCGCCGCCGGCAAAACTGCGGAAGAAGACCGACTGCCGGACATGATCGATATCATGCAGCAGATCAAGAGCCAATACTTCATTCAGCTTGGCCCCGGTATAGCGGATAAGCAGGAATATGAGCAGTATGCGCCTGCGGGACAGTCGCACATCCGATCGGGACGATTCTTCAGCCCATCGGCGAAAAGACGTTTCCAGTTGATTCAGCTGGACGGAATCCAGACACCGGCTGCCCGGTTTTACTGATGCAGTCCGCTGAGGATGCCCGCTTTTTGCTTTTTCTCTCCCGACTCCATCTGTTCTCCGGATACTCACCTTCCCTGCCTCTCTCCAGGCCGATTTACCCCCGACTCCCTGCGTGCAGATGCCCGGGAATAAAAAGACTTGACTGACGATATAAAGATTGATAAACTAACACTAAAATTATATAATTCGTGTCTGTATTGTCAAGTGCGCAGTCACCAAGGAGGGCAAAATGTATTTCCCTGTTGCCGGCATTGAAGTAGCAGTGTGGATACCCTTTGCTGCAGGATTTGCTGTAGCATTTGTCTGTAGTATGGGAGGCGTCTCTGGAGCTAATCTGCTTCTGCCTATTCAGATGAGTCTCCTTGGGTTTACTACTCCGGCCGTCAGCGCCACGAATCATCTGTTTAATGTTGTCGCAATCCCGAGCGGTGTTTACAGGTTTATCCGGGAAGGCAGGATGGTCTGGCCCCTGACATGGATGGTTATTGCGGGGACTATACCAGGGGTTTTTGTAGGGGTCATTGCGAGAGTCCAGTATTTGCCGGACCCCATGACCTTCAAGTTTTTTGCGGGACTGGTCTTGCTGTATATCGGCAGTGTAATGGTCAAATCGATACTGAAGAAAAAGTCTGCCGCAGCTGAAAAGAACTCCGCAGAATATCGCTTTCAGGAAGCGGTCAAGAAGTACCAAAAGGATGCGCTGGAAAAAGGAGATAAATCTGCTCTTCCAAAAACAGAGGTTAAAAAGTTCAGCATCTCCGAAATGGAGTATTCCTTTTATGGCGAGACATTTAAAGTCAATCCGATGGTCATTTTCGCTCTATCGTCTCTCGTAGGTATCGTGGGCGGCATCTATGGCATCGGTGGAGGTGCAATTATAGCTCCTGTCTTTGTGGCCATGTTTCGGCTTCCTGTCTATACGATTGCCGGCGCCTGTCTTATGGGCACATTCCTTACCTCTTTGATGGCAGTTATTTTTTATCAGCTCATCGCTCCTTTTTATCCCAAGCTGGTAGTCGCTCCGGATTGGCTGCTGGGAATCCTTTTCGGTTTCGGGGGAATGGTCGGCATGTATCTCGGGGCAAGGGCTCAAAAGTTCGTCCCTGCCAAGGTAATCAAGTGGCTGTTGGCATTTATCCTTGTCTCAACAGCATTAAGATACATTATCCCTTTCTTTTTGAAGTTTTTTTCTTGAGGACGCTTATAATCAGCATTACAGCGGCCCAAAGTGCCGGACGTAACAGCTGATATGCGAGTCAGAGATGAAGAGGATTGCGGGGGCGGCACACGAAGGAATTATGCCCGCATTCGCCATGGGTCCTGATGCGCGACTTTTTATGACATGAGGCTGCTTGAGCAGACCTGATGAAACATCTGCCTCAGACCGTCAGGCAATTTCCCGGTTGGCGTCCGTCTGTGCGCGGCAGTAGTCCCTGAAATTATTGACGCCGATAAAAAACTCGCTCATCATCAGCAGCCAGTAATACTGCCCCCGCTTCGTCAGAGCAAGCTCGTCGCCTTCCTTCGTTAGTCCCCTGACGAGCCGAAAAAAAAGGATCTCCGGCCAGAGCTGATAATACATATTCACTCCATGCTTGGCGTTGACCGAAGAGAGGTTCAGCCTCAGCCCGAAGAGCTTCATCAGGAATTCATAGCAGAGCCGCTCACGCATTGAGAAATCACGCTTCGCCGCAATGGGGAGAACTCCCGCGTTGACTTTCCGGATGTAGGCTTCAATGTCGAACGTGTTCGCATATGCGCTCCCGCCGATATGGCCGATTGCGCCGCTTCCCAGCCCGGCGTACTCTTCATAATTTACGGCGTACTCATCAATCATGGTATCGTTTCTTGAAAAACACCATGCTGTTGTGGCTTTGTAGTGCGACGCGAGCGTTTCTGCAAGTCTGGTATAGAACTCCCGTCCGCGAGAATAACTCACGCCGCCCAGGTCCCGTTGCATCTTCTCCTGCGTCCGGGATGACGACATGAGCGGATAATAGGTAATCTGATCAACGCCAATGCTGATGATCGATGCAAGATCTTTGTCGAGCATCTCCATGGTCTGCCTTGGGAAATTGAACATCAGGTCCACATTGAGCGTATGAAAGATACCCTGCGCATGCGCAAGCCGCTCAGAAATCTCCTGCCCGCTGCCGTACTTGTGATAGCGGTTCAAAGTCTTCAGCAGGTTGTCGTCAAACGTCTGCACGCCGACTGACAGACGGTTTACGCCGATGGATTTCAACACATCAAGATTCCCGGGGGTGAGGTGGTTCGGATTCGTTTCAATCGAGATTTCACCAATACTGTAAACAGATTTGATCACCCGGATTGTCTCTGCAAGTTCGTCCATCAGAATGGTAGGAGTCCCGCCGCCGACATACAGCGCTTTGAAGTCATAGCCAAGGTCCCTGTACATCAGGATCTCTTTGCGCAGTGCCCCAAAATACGGGCGCGCCACATCCTCCTGAAATGTCACACGGTTAAAGGAGCAATACGGACAGAGTTCTTCGCAAAACGGAACATGCACGTAAAGAAGCGTGGGAACATTGCCTGTGCGGCGCGGAACAGACAGTGACGTTGACGGAAAGAAACGGAGGTACTGCTCATTTTTCTTGCGGGCGGCGTGCGTAATAACCTTTTCGGCGAGAACATATGCATGTTCTCTCAGGAAATCCAGACGCATATGTATACCAATCCTTGTTTTAACAATATGGTGCGGCTTTGATACTAAATTTTTATTATACCCCAACCCTGTCCGTATTGCTCTGATTTTTTCTGCGGGTGTCCGCTGATCAGTGAAAAAATAAGGGGGCTAAGCTCCTGAAAGGATCGATGTGGATTTTATGCATCAACTCATCAGAGCGTCTCTGCTTTTTTCAGGATACCGGAAGCAAGGTCTTCAAAAACCAGATAGTGTGCAGGCAATGTTGCATACCAGTAAACACGGCCCCCGAGTCCTCGAGGGTAAAAGTAGGCAGTCACCACAAGCGAGTCATATTCAACAGCGAATTCCAGCCATGCGCAGCAAGGCTGCTTCATCTGTGACCGGAGCAGCAACCGCTTGCCGTCCCGGATATCGACCACCTTCCACCAGTCCAGGCTGTCTCCCACCCGAAGGTCAGTGCCATGACGCCGTCCACGGTTCAGACCAAAGCCGCCGATAAGTTTGTCGACAACTCCCCGAATCTTCCAAAGAAGATTATATCGGAACCATCCTCCTTCTCCGCCGAGCGTCAGCACAGCCTTGAAGACGCTCGCGGCCCTCTCCGGAGGGAATGTTTTGACCTTTCTGAATTTATAGACCGCATCATTCAGACTGCTTTCATGGTAGTCAATGTCGCAGACCTCTCCTGCACTGCTGTCGCACCAGCGGCTGACCACCTGCTCCTGAATAATCTCATCGACCGCGCGCCGGACTGCCTCTTTGAGCGTCATCGGCCTGATATCAGGAAAGTACCGGAGTGCATTATCGTTCTGCATGACCGTTTCAGACTTGAGTCCTTCAATAAGTTCAGCGGCGATGTTGAAGGGAATTGGTGTCATGAGAATAAGCCAGTACGATGAAAGCCGCGGAGTGAGAACCGGCACCGGAATGAGATATCGCTTCAGTCCCATCACTTCAGCTGTCTGCAGCATCATGTCGCCGAAGCTCAGCGCCGCCGTACCGACATCAACAATCAGGTTTCCGTCTGCCGTCAGGTCTTTTGCGGCAGAAAGATAGGAGACTGCGTCATCGACTGCAATGGGCTGCGTCTTTGTTCTGACCCACTTCGGCGTCGTCATCACCGGCAGTTTCTGCACCAGATGCCGCATAATCTCGAAACTGGCACTTCCCGATCCGATGACGACCCCCGCCCGGAACCAGAGCGTCTGGATGCGGTCCGGACGTTCGCTTAAAAGCTCTCCAACTTCAATCCGGCTCAGGAGGTGCTCGCTTGCCGTCTCTTTTACGCCGAGCCCCCCGAAATATACGATTCGCTTCACGCTGGCCCCGATACAGGACTCCCGAAAGTTTGTTGCGCTCAATCGATCACGCTCCCGGAAGTCTTTTGCGGTCATCGAGTGCACAAGGTAATATGCTACGTCAACTCCTGATAACGCCCGATCAAGTGAGGGAGGATCAAACACATCGCCTTCGAACGCCTCTACCCTGTCGCGCAGCCCCGGACTGATCTTTCGTGCGTTACGCACCAGCAGGCGTATCGGCACAGCAGGCTCCTCAAGCAGCCGCACCAGCAGGCGATGTCCGATAAAGCCGGTTGAGCCGGTAAGCAGTATTTTCATGCGTATATTCTAACAGACCGGGGACAGGATTCAGTGAATTAACCCACAATTGTCATGAGCGTTTGTAGTATTTCTGTCACTCCCGCGCTTGTCCTGTAAAGGATGTCGGGAGTCTTCATTTTTGTCACTCCGACTTGTTCGGAGTCCTTCCTGCCGCTGCTGTTCGGTGGAAAAATACCGAAAGGATTCCGGACAAGCGTTCGACTGCGCTCACGCCGAAGACCGGAATGACAAAAAAAGCAACAAAGCAAAGAGTTGCAATGCCGGCCTGTTTTCTAACAGGCTGCTGAAAAAGTCCCTCTGCGGCTCAGCAGGGTCAATTTCGGGGGATGTTCTGACATGGATTGACCCGAGTTTTTCGATTCTTGAGCCTCTGAGAGAGTCGTTTTTGGCAGTGCATTTTGCATCAAGAGTT
>DATIKF010000158.1:0-108990 GCA_035477855.1 Dissulfurispiraceae bacterium | reverse complement strand
AACGCTCAAAGCCTGGCAGGACGTGCAACAGAGCGGATTTATTCGGCGAAGTAGGCGCTTACATGGAGGTAAGTGCCGGGCGAATACCTCGGAGGATGGCTGGATGCCGTCCGAGAATGAGCGGCGTTGCACGTCCTGTCGGGCTAATGACAATTCCCGGTTTATTTCCCTGCATAAAACAGCCGTGCCCGCCTGCTCATTTCGCGGTGGTCGACAACCGGCTCGTAATACGCGAGTCTGTATTTGAGCGGATTGTGAATGCGCGCCGGGACTTCGTTCTTGAGTTCCGGTATGTATCGCTTTATATAAAGCGCGTATGGATCGAACCGCTGCGATTGCAGGACGGGGCTGAAGATGCGGAGAGGCCTCGGGTCGGCGCCGACCGACGCGGACCATTGCCAGTTGCCGATGTTCACGTTCTCGTCATAATCATACAGGGAGTCCGCAAAATGGTTCTCTCCCTGTCGCCAGTCGATCAGTAAATCCTTGGTCAGAAATGAAGCGACAATCATGCGTGCGCGCCCATGCATCCATCCTTCCTGCGTAAGCTGCCGCATGCCGGCGTCGACTATCGGATATCCCGTCCTTCCCTCGCGCCACGCATCAAAAAGCGCCCGATCGGACCGCCAAGAGAGTCCGCGCCGCTTCTCCTGAAATTCGAGGGTGCGCGCATCAGGAAAGTGATGCATGATGTGATACCAGAATTCGCACCAGGCCAGCTCGCTGATAAATGTCTCAGCCATGCATGATGAGTCGGCTTTTTTGAGCATCCGGGCATAGAGCTGCCGGATCGAAATCTGGCCGAAGCGTAAATAAGGAGAGAGTTTAGACGTTCCATCGACAGCCGGCATATTGCGAGTATCCCGATATGTGCAGACATCGAACAGTTTCAGTCGCTGTTTCCAGCCTTCGGCTGACCACGTCGTTTCACCTGAATGATAACGGCTGATGACGCTATGCGTTGATTCGCCCTGAACGCTCAGTCCGCGGAGCCGTCTAATCGACGGCAAGGGCTTCTGCTTCTCGGCTGCACTCCAGTGCTTGTAAAATGGCGTAAATATTTTTTTCGGCGCTATCGCCTCAGGGGAAACAAGCAGCGCATCCTGAAACTCATGCACCGCCACCGAATGTTCCAAACAGTAACGGGCAATATCTGCATCCAGCTTGCGTGTCGCAAAACTGTGCGATCGGTTCAGATACAGTGCTTCGATACGGTGCTGTCTGAGCACTTTCCGGATAATTTCGCTGGGGGGTTCCCATGCAGGATGACAAGCGAAGCTCCAAGAACCCTCAGTTCATCTCCGAGCGCCTGTATCGCATTTGCCAGAAACCGGAGCCGCGGATCCTGTGTCGGCAGCGACTTGAGAATCGTCTCGTCAAAGATAAAAAGCGGCAGAATCTCTGCTGCTGATCGCGCCGCATGAAACAGTGCGGTGTTGTCCTGCACGCGGAGATCGCGACGGAACCAGACAAGTGCGCGTTTATAGGATTGTTCCAATGCCATGATCAATCTTATTGCAGATGCAGCTATCGGGCAAGAAGCGCTGTGACTCTGTCAAGAGTCCTGCCGGTTGCCCCGGCATTCTGTTCCAGCAGTGCGTGGGCGGCTTCCCCCATCGTCCGCATTGTTTCAGGTGATGAAAGAAGCGATGAAAGTTCATCAGCAAGGGTTTCGGCAGTTACTCGCCGGGCTGCGCCTGCGTCGCAGAACTCCTGAACAAACGGAAAATTCTGCATATGCGGTCCGCAAAGAATCGCCTTGCCCCAATAGGCGGGCTCAAGCAGGTTCTGCCCGCCGTGCGGAAGAAACGAACCGCCCATAACCGCGATGTCCGCTGCGGCATAAGTGATGCCGAGCTCTCCCATTGCATCAAGAAGCACAACCATGCCCTGCAGTTGTGTTGTCTCCTGCCCGGCGGCGGTTCGGCGAACGTATCGAACGCCTGATTTTTTAAGCAGTGTTTCAACCTCGCCAAAGCGCTCGGGATGGCGCGGCGCAAGTATCAGGTTCAGATCCGGAACAGCGGTCCGAACTTTCTGGTATGAGGACAGCACGATCTCCTCTTCAGGATGATGGGTACTCCCTGCTATGACGACCGGACCTCTCAGCCGCTCAGTCCATACAGGACGGATGCCGGGGATTTGGAGATCAAACTTCAGGTTGCCCGCAGCAAATACCGTATCAGCGGAAGCGCCGAGCACGCGAAGACGCTCCGCATACACCTCATTTTGCATGCAGAGCGCTGACATTCGCCGAAAGACCTCCTGCATGAAAAACCGCATCTTGCGGTAGCCGCGGAAGGAACGATCCGAAATGCGTCCGTTTATCAGCGCGACACGAATGCCGCGCTCATGACAGATACGAATGGCGTTCGGCCAGAGTTCCGTCTCCATGATCAAGAATAGCTGCGGACGGACGGTGTCGAGAAAGCGGTTCAGGCTGGCCGGCAGGTCAAACGGCATGTATATGATACGGGCGAACGCACCAAACCGCTCCATGGCAATGTTCTGCCCCGTATCGGTGATGGTCGAGACGGCAATCTGAAGGGAAGGATAGCGGTCACGCAACGCCCTGACAAAGGGAACCGCTGCCAGAACCTCGCCGACAGAAACAGCATGAATCCAGACAACCGGCTCATCCTGCCCGAAAGCGGTTTCGACATGGCCCCTTTTTTCTCGCAGCCACCGTGACCGCAGATGAAGGGGCCGCTTGCGGTATTCACCGAACAGCACCACGGAAAGCGCCAGCAGGTAGATTATGGAATAGAGAGCAAACATCAGGCTGGTGCGACAAGACGGGCAACATGATCCGCAACCCGCTCCGTTGCATATTTTTGAAGAAAAACCGTACTGACAAGGCTGAACTGCTCAAGACAGTCCGCACGATACGCACTATCGTCCATAAGACGGATCACTTCCCGGCTGATATTTGCCGCCTGAACATCGTCCTGGAGGAGCTCGGTCGCCCGAAACGGCGAAGCCTTCTCTCCCATGGCATCAAGAAGGATGTTTGCGAGAGAGACATGTCGGACCTTGACGATACGCCTGCCGAGCCAGAACGTGATGGGGGAAACCCGGTAAATTATCACATGCGGCACCCCCAGAAGGGCGGCCTGCAGCGTTGACGTGCCTGACGCGATGATTCCGCAATCCGCCGCCATGAGGGCATGCAGCGGGTTATGAACAATGCGGACATGTCCGTGGAATTCTTTTTCGAGGGTTGCCTGTAACAATGCGCGGACAGGCGGGGTCAGATTTGGCGCAACCGGCACAACATATTCATAATCAGGACGCCCGGTGCGCAATCCGCGCAGGGTTTCGACCAGCACCGGCAAGAGGGTTGTTATTTCATGGCGCCTGCTGCCGGGCATGGCGACCAGCACCGGGCGTTCCGGAGGAATACCGAGCGCTGCACGGGCAGCATGCTTCAGCGCATCAGTGGCAATATCCCTCTCAGAGCAGTTGAACGAACGGAGCACCTGCCGGATCTCATCCATAATCGGATGGCCGACAAACTCGCAGGGAACGGAAGCTGACGTATAGAGCTGCTCTTCGAAAGGAAGAATAACGGCAAGAAAATCGACAATCTTTTTCATCGTCCGGATTCGTCCGGGGCGCCATGCCCAGACCTGCGGGCTGACGTAATAAAAGACCGGAATGCTGAGTTCTTTAGCGCGGGGAGCTATCCTCATGTTGAAATCAGGGTAGTCGATAAGGACGAGCACCTGCGGAGGATTGCTTTTCAGTGTCTCGATAACGGTCGTGTAGGATTTGCGAAGCTGACGAAATGAGCGGATTGCCTCGATTGCGCCGAATGAACTGGCGATTCGGGAGAGCAGCCGGACTCCTGCAGCCTTCATCTTCTCTCCGCCGATGCCGCAGAGGTCAATATCAGGATAGCGCAGTCGGAGGGTTTCTGCAAGCAGGGCACCATAGAGCTCACCGGAGCTCTCTCCCGCGATAATCATGACACGATTCGGTGAGGTTTCGTTTTTCATTCAGGGCTGCATCAGATACAAAAAGCCCGGTTCCCCGGGACAGGAAAGTTCTGCTCTGTGAACGTTACTAAGCCTGCGATGGATTGTTCCCTGACTTACTCCAGACATCTCCGGATAACCGCTGCCGCTTCCTCGATATCGGATGCCTCAAGCTCCGGATACATCGGCAATGAAAGCACCTCGCGGGCAACCCGCTCGCTGACCGGGAAGTCGCCTTCCCGATACCCGTAAGGCTGCATCGCCTCCTGCATATGAAGCGGAATCGGGTAGTAGACCACCGAAGGGATTCCGCTCTCTTTTAACGCCTGCCGGATGCGATCGCGCTTCGGACTCCGTATCGTGTACTGATTATATACATGGTACGCGCCCGGCTTTTCGACCGGACAGGCAACCACGTCCGCAAGCAGCTTTGTATACAGTTCTGCCTTCTCGCGGCGTTTCCGGTTGTACTCGTCAATGTGCTTCATCTTTATAAGAAGAATGGCGGCCTGAATCTCATCAAGACGGCTGTTATATCCCAGACACTCATGGCGATAGCCGCCCATGGAGCCGTGATTTCTCAGCTTCCTGATATCGGCAGCCATGTCCGCACAGTTCAGCGCAAGCATGCCGCCGTCACCGTAGCCGCCGAGGTTTTTGCTTGGATAGAAACTGAAACAGCCGGCCGCGCCGAAACTGCCGGTTTTTTTGCCGTGCAGCGATGCCCCAAACGATTGTGCGCAGTCCTCAACGACAGAGAGCTTATGTTTTCCAGCAATGCGGACGATTTCGTCCATATCAGCGGGATGACCAAAAATATGTACCGGCAGAATCGCCTTTGTTTTATTTGTGATCTTCGCCTCTATCTGCCTGGGATCCATATTGCAGGTGCCCGGCTCGACATCGACAAAGACCGGGGTTGCGCCGACATACATGATTGCCTCGGCGGTCGCAAAAAAAGTAAACGGGGTCGTGATAACCTCATCGCCCCGCCCGATGCCGAGCGCACGGACTGCCAAGTGCAAGGCATCAGTCCCCGATGCAACCCCTATCGCCTCCTGCATGCCGTGATATGCCCCTAACTGCTCCTCAAGCGCCGCTCCTTTTTTGCCCAGCACATAATGCGTGCTTTCTAGCACCTCATTGATGCTCTCGATAATCTCATCCTTGATAGTGAGATACTGTTTCTTCAAATCCAGCATTGGTTTCATGCCTGTTGCCACCTCTTTTTTATCATGAATCCCGCCTGCAGGGCTATCGTCAGGGCATCGCGCCCCTTCAGTCCGCATACGCGTGGAGTACTGCGCGTCTGAACGCACGCAATGAAATGCCGCAACTCTTCCTTGAGCGGTTCCGCCCGCTCGACAGATATGACATCATGGGCGATGGTATCGCCCTGTGCATAATACTTCCTGATTTCCATGGCCTGGTAATCCATGACCAAATGACAGTCTTTCTGGTAAACGGTAAGCGTCCGCGACTTGCCCGGAGCAACCCGGCTTGCCGTCAGCAGTGCATTCGTTCCATTTTCGAAGTCAAGCCATGCTTTGGCAACGTCAATCGTTCTGGTCATCAGCCGCATGCCCGATGCCTTGACCCCAATCACAGAACTCCCCTGCATTATCGAAAGCACGATATCGATATCATGAATCATCAGGTCAAGCGTGATGTCTACATCCGTGCCCCGCCCCTGAAACGGAGAAATGCGCTCAGCCTCCAGAAATACCGGATTATGGATAAGCGGCATAAGTGCCGAAAGCACCGGATTGAACCTCTCCAGGTGACCGACCTGTATAAGCACACCTCGTTTCGTGGCCTGCTGAATCAGGCAGTCAGCTTCTTCAATGGTCGTTGTAATCGGCTTTTCAATCAAAAGGTCCTTGCCGGCTGCAATACAGTCCCGTGCAACGGGATAGTGAGCTGTTGTCGGCGTAACAATACTCAGGGCATCGACTTTGTCGAGGATGTCGCGATGGTCACTGAAGGCGGCGCATCCGTACTGTGCTGCAATATCTTCAGCCTGCTTGCGGTTGGAGTCGACAACTCCGACCAGATAAACCCCTTCCAGCTCCGCGTAAATGCGGGCATGATGCCGTCCGAGATATCCAACGCCGACAACTGCTACCCGGGTTTTCATAATTCTCCTCGTTCGTATCGCCTGAAAAGGGTCCGTACCTCTGCTGCGACAGCGCGATACCCGAGCTGCCGCACTCTGTCAAGCATCGCCCCTGATGCAATCTCCCGAAAAAACTGCGCCCGCTTCCAGGGAGACTGAATTGAACTCATCGCCTTTTTGCGCAAACTTCCGATGAAAGCAAGGTAAGCAGCCACTGCAGCAGGATACAGCGTCTCCAGTTCTTTTCGGATCGTCCGGGACAAGGCAGGGCTGGCACCGAGAGTTGAAACGGCAATAACCAACTGCCCGCGCTTAACGGAAGAGGGGACTATGATGTTACCGCTTTCCGGTTGATCTGCGACATTGATCAGTCCGGCGGCATCCTTTGCCACCCGCTCATTGACCGCAATATCGGAAGTGGCTGCTATCACCAGAAATGCCCCGCGAAGATCTCCCCGGCGGTATTTTTGCGCAATATACTGAATGGTTCCGTTTGCGTGCAGGAGCTCAAGGTCCCGTGAAAGCTGCGGACTCACAACGGTAACAAAGGCTCCAGCCGCGCAGAGCGAACGCACCTTGCGCTCAGCCACCGTTCCGCCGCCCACAACGACGCATTTTTTGCCCGAAAGATCAAGAAAGGCGGGATAATAGCTCTTATGCTTGGCTGCGGATACGCTCCCGCGTTTCTCAGCGGGCAATTTTCCGGGCATCTGCTGCAGCTTTGCTGTCAGGATACTTCTGGATCAAAAGGTTCAGCGCATCTTTTGCCTTAGCCGGCTGTTTCAGGGCTATGTAAGATTTGCCAATCAGCAGGAGCGCTTCATCCGCTCGCTTATAATCCGGATAGTCCTTCAGAAGCCCTTCAAAACGTCCAGCCGCCGCTTCGAATGCGTTCTTTTTATAATAAAACTCGCCGACCATAAACTCGCCGTCAGCGATAATGGTCTTGCACTTTTCAATACGAAGCTCCACAAACTCCCGGTAAGGATTGCGGGGATACAGTTCTTTGAGCCTGTAGAATTCTTTCAGCGCGCGCCTTGCCGTGCCCGCACCCCGATCCGGCGACTCGATCTGCGAATAAAACGCCATGGCAATCTGGTACTGGGCATACGATGCATACTGGTTGGCCGGGTACAAGTCGAGAAACCGCTGGTATTCGGCAACGCCGATATCAAGATCGCCGTCCTTGATATACGTGTCGGCGATTTTTAACTGGGCGACCGGTGCAAGTTTTTTGGAGGTGTCCCGGTTTTTGACTTCAACAAGGACCTTTCGGGCCTCCTCATATTCTCCCTGATCAATGAGCTGATCGGCTTTTTTGATAAACCGCTCCGCGTCGAATACCTCATCCCGCTTTACTTCCGTTTTACCGCACGCGACAAGGCAGCATGCAACAAGCAGTGAAAGTACAACAATCCTTTTTTTCATAAAATATATTTAACCTTGTATTCATTTTGTAAGTCAAGGACTTTGACTTATGAAAAACCGTTCGGATAAACTGTAAGTGCGGGCAGGAACCCGCACCCCCAAATTTGGAGGACTCCGTGAAATTTTTCCGAATTCCAGCTCTTTTTTTCATAGCATCACTCTGGCTTTTCTGGAGTGTGCTCCCGCTCTTTGCCGCCGAACAGGCCGCGAAGAAAGAACCGGTTGAAGCGAAACTGACCGTATTGAAGGATGATCTGCTCGGGTATTTTATCCCTGTCGCCGGTAATGTTGTCTCTGTGCAGGGCAACGCAGTTCAGATAGCTGTTGACGCAAAGACCGCCGTGAAACCCGGCATGCGCCTGCAATCTTTCAAGGAAGGCAGCGGGTTTGTGCATCCCATTACCAGGGAGCAGCTGGGTCGGGTAGAGATTCCGGTCGGCACAGTCGAGGTTGCCTCGTTTGCCAACGGGACAGTAGCAGCTTCCATTCTTGAAGGCACCCCTGAGAGTTTTCAGGGGGCAAAAGTAAAGGTTCCGGCCACAAAACGCAAGATTCTCTTCTCCCAGGGGAGGGTCGACTGGTATCTTGGAAATGCCTACTATCAGCTCCTGCTCGACTCGCAACGCTTCGAGCTCATTGACACTGGGCTGGAGACGGACGACCTGTCCAAACTTCTCGCAGAGGCAAAACAGAAAGGCGCAGAAGCCGTTGTCGTACTTTCGTCACAGACAACAGCAGATCAGATTTCGCTGACCCAGAAGGCATATTGGGCAAAAGACGGCAAGGAGTTTTCCGGGCGAAGCGCATCTGTCAGTGTCGCCTCGGTGAGGGAACTCCGCATGGCGTCAGGCATGATTGGCTCCGGCGGAGAAATTCTGGTTTCCTATCGGCTGCCATTCGGTTCGCGGCGCCTCACTGCCGGGGATTTAAACGGCGACGGCAAGCCGGAGATTGTCCTGATCGGCGGTCACGACGTCCGCGTCTATAAACCGGATACGGACCTCAAACTGCTCTGGGAGTTTTCGATCCCGAAAAATGATGAGGTAATCTGGGCTGATGTTGTCGATCTGAAACAGAACGGTCGCGATATCATTGCCCTCACGCTTGTCCGGAGCGGCGGCGACAGCGCCGGCAAAGATACCATTGAATCAAAAACACCGTTCGGGCTCGGGGTCACTTCCTATCTTTATGAATTGCAGGGCAATACCATCCGCCAGATATGGGAGGGCAGGGACCTGTATCTGCGCGTGCTCGGCAGTGAACTGATTGCCCAGGAGTTTGATCCTCGCGACGGTTACAGCGGGCCGGTACTATCGATGAAGTATAGCGGCGGTACTCTTGTCAGAGATAAAACCATTCCGTTGCCGCAGAATGTGAATATCTATGATTTTCAGATTCTCACCGCCGCAAACGGCTCTAAGGCGGTCATTGCCTGGGACGACCGGGGCTTCCTCAATCTCTTCAATGAAAAAGGAATCCGCATCTGGTCCGGCAGAGAGGAGTTCGGTGCCGATATTTTCAGCTTCAAGCGGCAAGGCGGCACATTCATGAGCGAGCGCGGCAACTGGACCGTCAAGGACCGACTTCTTGCGAAACAGTCCGAAGTCCTCGCGCCAAAGCGCAAAGCGCTTTTGAGCTCTGTAAGGGGGCTCGGCAGCGCATCGACCGAGATAAGAAGCTTCTGGTGGAACGGCATTTCTCTGGAGGATCGTATATTTGTTGAAAGCATGAACGGCGAAATCTTTGACTATGCGATATCGGGTGACCGCATCTATGTTATTGCCCGGCCGATGTTCGGCATCAATTTCAAAAATGTCCTCAAGGGCGAAAACCCGTTTGGTTCTTTGCTGTACGTCTTTTCGACCAAAGGGAAATAGCTTGGCGCTGATGCAGATGAGCATGCTTCCGGGCGGGGGAAAAGCGTGAAGCGCGCCATCCCCCGTCATATCGGCATCATCATGGACGGAAACGGCCGATGGGCAGAAATGCGTGGTCTGCCTCGCTCCGAAGGCCATAAACGTGGAGTGGAGCGAGTGAAGGAAATTATGGAGGCTGCCGGTTCGCTTGGGGTGGAAGTCCTCTCCCTCTACGCTTTTTCGATCGAAAACTGGCGGCGGCCTGAAGATGAGATCGGCGTCATTATGGGTCTTCTCGAAAACACCCTGAAGCATCAGCTTGAAACCTTCATGCTCGAAAAGATCCGCTTTCGCGTCCTTGGCGACCGCTCCCGCCTGCCTGAGCATATCCGGTCGCTTATTGAGATTGCCGAGCAGGCTACCGCAAAGAACAACCGGCTGACCACCCAGTTTGCCCTCAGCTATGGAGGACGTGATGAAATAATTCGTGCGGTACAGCGCGCCATTCGGGAGCGAATCGAACCGAATCGCATCACGGAAAAACTGTTCAGCTCGATGCTGGACACAGAGGGGCAGCCTGACCCCGATCTCATTGTCCGCACCAGCGGGGAGTTGCGGTTAAGCAACTTCCTCACTTGGCAGTCCGCCTATGCTGAATTCTACTTTACGAGCACACTCTGGCCCGACTTTACTCGCCAGGAATTTCTTGATGCGATTCATGACTACCGAATGCGTGAGCGCAGATTCGGCACCGTCAAGTCCGGAGCGTTCTAAGTGCATGCTCGCCGGGTGCTTGTTGCTCTTATCGCGGTTCCGCTCCTGTACCTCTATGTAACGAAACTGCCCGCACTCTTTTTTCTCATTCTGCTGATGGTCGTCAGCACACTGGCTCTGCACGAATTTTACAGGATGTTCCGGGTGCCGGCCCGATTGTCGGCTCTCGGCCTTCTCTGCGGTCTGATGCTTTTTGCCCCGCATGTCCTGAACGTCGAGCATCCGCTCAGTGTTCAGGCGATGGCAGGAGTTGCCGCGTTCATGATGCTGGCGACAGTTCGGCTTTTCATGGTGAAAGATCCGATGCACTCCCTTGCCGACCTTGCCCCGGTTGCCTTCGGGCTGCTCTACATCCCGTCACTGCTCATTCCTCAATGGCTTTTGCGCATTCAGGGCATTGAATGGATTTTTATGCTCTACCTCGCCGTCTGGATGTCCGATACTCTTGCTTACTATATCGGCAAAAACTTCGGGACACGCAAACTCTATCCCGAGATGAGCCCTAAAAAAACAGTTGAAGGCGGTCTTGGTTCACTGGTCGGCGGAACAGCCGTCGGCCTCCTCTTCGGCTTTTTTGTCATGCCGTCGTGGGGTCCGATCAAGCTCGGATTGTTCGGCATGCTCATCGGCTGTATCACCGTTATCGGCGATCTCGTCGAATCAATGTTCAAGCGCGATGCTGACGTGAAAGACTCCGGAGCTCTTATTCCCGGACATGGCGGCGTACTCGACCGATTTGACAGCATCCTCTTTGCAGGCCCGGCGCTTTATTTCATGAAGCAGGCATTTGCATGAAGAAGATTGTTATCCTCGGCTCAACGGGATCAATCGGGCGGAGCGCTCTCCGGATTGCTGAAGCGTTTCCGGATCAATACAAGGTAGTCGGCCTTGCAGCCGGCAGGAACGTGGATCTTCTCTGTGCGCAAATTGAGCAGTTCCGCCCGAAAGTCGTGGCGGTGTCGGACAATGCAGGTTATGCGGCATTAAAGGCAGCCCGCAGGGGGAAAAAGTCTCCGCGCATCCTTGCCGGCTCCGACGGCATCTGTGAAGTTGCAGCGGAATCTTCTGCCGACGTCGTTCTTTCTGCTATTGTCGGTTCAGCCGGCCTCATGCCGACGCTCTCGGCTATCCGGGCCGGCAAGACGGTCGCACTTGCAAACAAGGAAGCGCTTGTCATCGCGGGAGACATCGTCATGGCTGAAGCCCGAAAGTACGGAAGTCCGATTCTGCCGGTTGACAGCGAGCACAGCGCCCTTTTTCAGTGCATGCACGGCTGGAAGCGTGACGGCATACGGCGGCTTGTTCTGACTGCGTCTGGAGGCCCCTTCCGTAGCAGAAAACGTTCCGAACTCCGGGATGTGACCGCAAAAGACGCCCTGCGCCATCCGAACTGGAGCATGGGGAAAAAAATTACGATTGATTCGGCAACGCTGATGAACAAGGGGCTGGAGGTCATCGAGGCCTGTCACCTCTTCGGCATGCCGCTTGAGCAGATAAGCGTGCTTATCCATCCTCAGAGCATCGTGCATTCTCTCGTTGAATATGTCGACGGCAGCTACCTCGCGCAGATGTCTCGTCCCGACATGCGGGGGCCGATTGCGCTTGCGCTCTCGTATCCCGAGCGACTGCCCGGCGCAGTCGAACCACTCCGGCTGGAGCAGCTTTCATCACTCAGCTTTGAGCAGCCTGATACGAAAACCTTTCCGTGCCTGGACTTGGCCTATCATGCCATGGCAACCGGCGGCACCCTGCCGGCGGTCATGAACGCTGCCAATGAACTTGCGGTACATGCCTTTTTAGAAGGACGCATCCGTTTTAATGACATCCCGCGCATTATCAGCCGGGTCATGAACGCTCACACCGTTCTGCCTGCATCAACTATCGGCGTTGTCATGGAATCCGATATGTGGGCACGGTTCCGGGCTCAGGAGGAGCTTACTGTATGACTATCCTTGCCGCTGTTTTTCTTTTTGGTCTTGTTATTTTTGTTCACGAATTGGGTCATTTTATCGTTGCAAAGCTCGCGGGCGTCAAGGTGCTGAAGTTTTCGCTCGGCTTCGGGCCAAGCATTATAAGCAAAAAAGTGGGTGAAACCGAGTATGCCCTCTCAGCAGTGCCGCTCGGGGGCTACGTAAAAATGCACGGGGAAGACCCCGGCGCCGATGAAAATGCGATACTGCAAGATCCCGAACGCTCCTTCAAGGCGCAATCGCTCTGGAAGCGCGCGTTGATCGTCTTTTCGGGACCTTTTTTCAACATGATGACAGCTGTTGCGATCTTCTTTGCCCTTTACCTGACCGGCATTCCGATGCTGCTGCCGGTTGTCGGCGAAGTAGTTCCCGGCTCACCTGCCGAGAGCGTCCGTCTGGAGAAAGGAGATCGTGTCGTCGAAGTGAATGGAGCAAACATCAAACAATGGTCTGATCTGACGGATGTCATTTATGAGAGTCCGGGCAAACAGATAGCACTGAAAATCCTTCGCGGCAGTGACCACTTTACGGTTCAGGTGACACCGGAGAGCAAGACGGTCAAAGACGTATTTGGTGAAGATAAAGTCATCGGACTTATCGGAGTGAAGTCTGCCGGCGAGACGGTGGAAATGCGTGAAGATATCCCGACAGCTTTGCAGCACGCCTTTGTCAAGACATGGGATATCACCGTACTGACGCTTACCGCTGTCGTAAAGATGATTCAGCGCATCGTTCCGGCCGATTCAATAGGCGGCCCTATCATGATATTCCAGATGGCCGAAAAGCAGGCGGCTGCCGGTGTGATGAATTTCTTCGTCTTTGCCGCTGTAATCAGCATCAACTTGGGCATTCTGAACCTCTTGCCGATCCCGGTGCTGGACGGAGGACATCTGCTCTTCATGGGCATTGAAGCAATACGAAAAAAACCAATAAGCGAACGGGTAATGATTATTTCTCAAAAAGTCGGTGTAATTCTGCTGGTCGGGCTCATGGCGTTTGCCATGTATAATGACCTCTTTCGCATCTTTACCAAGCAGGCAATTCCCTGAATATGAAGCCGGCCATAATTAAAACACTCAAATCTGCGGGCGGAGTTATCTTCCGCCGCGCCGGAACGGCGGTTGAGATTGCCCTCATAGCCACCAAGGGGAAGTCAGTATGGACGCTGCCGAAAGGGCTTATCGATCCGGGGGAGCAGCCCGATCAGACAGCAATTCGGGAGATTCGTGAAGAGACAGGCCTCGTCGGCAAAATCGTCGATTCGCTTGGCGAAAAATCGTTCTGGTTTTATCTGAAAAGCGAAAACATGCGCTGCAAGAAGAGCGTTTCCTATTTTCTGGTCGAATGCATTGGCGGTTCTATAGAAGAGTTTGGCCCTGAGGTCGATGATGCCCGGTGGGTCGACATAAATGAGGCGCTTACGAAGGTTGCCTATCGAAGCGATTCAGAGCTCATAAATAAAGCCAAGGACATGATAGATCCCCATGGGAACCATTCTTGACCAGACTCAGCTGCAACAAACCGTTCGCGCTCTCAAGGCTGAAGGGAAGAAGGTCGTTTTTACGAACGGATGTTTCGACATTCTGCATGTCGGCCATGTGCGCTACCTTGCGGCGGCGCGGGCCTTGGGCGAAGTGCTGGTCATCGGCCTGAACAGCGATGCGTCAGTCAGTCGCCTGAAACCGGGTCGCCCGGTGAACCCCGAAAACAATCGCGCGGAGGTGCTTGCGGCACTTTCCACCGTCGATTTCGTTACAGTTTTCCCTGAAGACACTCCGTATGATTTGATTGCGCTTATCAGACCTGACGTTTTGGTCAAGGGCGGCGACTGGAAAAAAGAGGCTATTGTCGGGGGGGATCTTGTACCTGAGGTATACAGTCTGCCGTTTGTTGATGGGGTATCAACCACATCTATCATCGCCAGAATGTTGTCATCCCCGTAGCGAGATGCTAAAATGTAATAAATTGTTTCGGGAGGCCGCTTATGACAGGATTAGTGCCGGTTGCAGGTTCATCTGAACTGTCCAAAACAGCTCGGGTTGCTGACATTCTTCAACTTGTTACGTTTGCCCTCGGCAATGAAGAATACGCGGTTGATATCCTGAAGGCGCAGGAAATCAACCGCATGAAGGAAATAACCCGGGTGCCGAATTCTCCGGATTATGTCGAAGGCGTTATTAACCTTCGCGGGAAAGTCATCCCGGTGGTCAGCCTGCGCAAGAAGTTCGGATTGGAAGAACGTGCAAATGATGCTCAATCGCGCATCATGATTATGGACATTCAGGGGATTACCATGGGCCTCGTTGTGGACGGCGTCTCCGAGGTTCTGCGCGTTCCTGCGAACATTGTTGAACCGACTCCGCCGATGACCTCAAATATCAACACCGAATTCATCAAAGGGATTGCCAAGCTTGAAGACCGGCTTATTATTCTGCTCGACATGGATCGTCTCATCGGCAAGTCCGATGAGACCGCCCTGCTCGAAGCTTCGGGAATGTAAACAATCATAGTGTTGTTGTCGTCATGAAATACAGATGTGAATGGGCCGGCAGTGATCCCCTCTCTATGGATTACCATGATAATGAGTGGGGTGTCCCCGCGCATGACGACCGGCACCTGTTTGAGATGCTGGTCCTTGAGGGCGCGCAGGCAGGCCTGAGCTGGTTAACGATCCTTCGAAAGCGCGAAAGCTACCGGAACGCGTTTGACCATTTTGACATCGGGAAGGTCGCTGCGTATTCTGAAAAAGACGTACAGCGACTGCTCGCCGATTCCGGAATTGTCCGCAACCGCCTCAAGATAGAATCCGCCGTCAGCAACGCACGCGGAGTTCTCGCCATGCAGCAGGAATTCGGATCGTTCGACGCGTTTTGCTGGCGCTTTGTTGATTCCTCGCCTGAGCAGAAAGAGTGGAACTCGCAGGCGGCAGTCCCTGCCTGGACGGAAAAGTCCGACATGATGAGCAGGGAATTGAAAAAACGGGGATTCAAATTCGTCGGATCGACGATTTGTTATGCATTCATGCAAGCCGTCGGCATAGTGAACGACCACATCATGACCTGCTTCCGGCGCAAAGAAGTAAAGAAAATGGCACGCCCTGACAATAAATATTCGCTGCGGAGCGCACTGTTGATATGAGATTTTGCACACACCTTCAGATTCTTCAACAAATGTTCATCCATTCATGGTATCATTAACACAGATGTAAGTAGTATCGTCTGCGAAGAACTGCCAAGAGCTCCATCTGCTGAACGTCACCGCACCAGAAAAAGCGCCAAGCCAGAAACTGTCAGAACGTATCTCTACAACAAGTCGCTGCATTATAAGACTGCCCGGCATCAGGGAGTCATTATAAGCGGCAATGCCTTGCTGCACTTTTCAGTATGGCTGGAAGCATGAATATGGTGTATCTGCAAAAGGAGAATTTCAACATGACAAGAACATGCAAAATGTGCAACGGGGATCTGCCGCCTGATTGCCGTTATTATTACGAAGCCGGAAAAATCTGCGAACGCTGCTACGACATTCGGACTCAGCCTCTGCAAGACTGAGTCAGCAGGCAGACCGCTTGCGCGGCGATGCCCTCGCCGCGCCCGATAAAACCCATTTTTTCGTTTGTCTTGGCCTTGATATTGATGCAGTCCGGGGGAATCCCGGCCGCCGCAAGTGAAGACTTCATCGCTTCAAGGTGCGGCGCAAGTTTCGGCTGCTCGGTGATGACGACGCTGTCAATCCAGCTGATGACGAAGCCGGCAGTCTGAACAAGGGAGATAACATGTCTGAGCAGTTCTGTGCTGACCGCGTCTTTCCAGCGCAGGTCTGTGTCTGGGAAGTGTTTGCCGATGTCTCCGGCCCCGAGTGCGCCCAGAATGGCGTCAATAATGGCGTGGCAAAGCACATCGCCGTCGGAGTGCGCTTTCAGCCCGCAGGAATGAGGGATGACAACCCCGCCAAGAACAAGTTTCCCGCCATCTGCAAAACAGTGCGAGTCGTAGCCGATGCCGATGCGCAGACTCATGCAGAATGCCGGCGGGATGCAGGCGACAGGGCTAGGCAGAAGGGGAATGCGCTCTCCGTCCTCATCTCTCCATCCTGAATCCTATGCACTGCTTCCTCCTTCCGGTGATTTGAGGAACGCTTCCGCAATAAGAAGATCCTCGGGCGTGGTTATTTTGATATTCCTGTAGCTGCCTTTGACAATTATGACCGAACCTCCGTATCGCTCGACAACCGCAGCATCATCCATCCCGAAAAAACCCTCACGCCTCGCACGCTCCAGAGCTGTTTTCAGCGTTTCACAATAAAAGACCTGCGGAGTCTGGATGGCCCAGAGCCGCGACCGGTCGAGAGTCTGCGTCACGCGTTGCCGGTCGGCCTCGTGAATGGCCTCTTTAACCGTATCCTTCACCGGCACGGCAACAACCGCACCGTCGAACCCGTCCAGTGCATGAATGGCGGCTGCAATGGTTTCCGGTGCAATCAGCGGACGGGCCCCGTCGTGGACGACCACAATCCCGGCACATTCCGGAAGCGAAGCGAGGCCGTTCATGACGGAGTCCTGCCGCTCCTTGCCTCCCGGCACAATCCGCATGACCTTTCCAATCCCGTATCTGTCTATCAGGGCAGTCGTTGCCGCAAACTCCTGTTCCTGCACAACCGGAATGATCTCGTCTATCAGATCACACGCCTGCAATGCAGAAAGAGACCAGAACAGCACCGGCCTTCCTGCAAGCTCAACATACTGCTTGTTCATGAACCCGCCAAAGCGCTTGCCCATGCCCGCCGCAGCTACAACAGCAACTGTTCGCCGATGAGGAGCATCCGTCATCCGGTTTTTGCTATTCTTCATCTTTCGGTTTTGCAAAAATCATCCTTCCCGCGGTTGTCTGCAGCACACTCGTTACGACGGCCTCTGCGTTTTTGCCGATCAGCTTGCGCGAGTTTTCGACAACAACCATCGTCCCGTCATCAAGATACGCGACACCCTGGTTATGCTCCTTGCCCTCTTTCACGATAAACAGGTTGAGGACTTCTCCCGGCAGGACCACCGGCTTCATGACATTTGCAAGCTCGTTGATGTTCAGAACTGCAACTCCCTGCAGCTGTGCAACCTTGTTCAGGTTGAAATCGTTCGTAATAATCTTTGCCTGAAGGGCGCGCGCAAGCGCAACCAGCTTTGCATCAACCTCGCGGATTTTGGGGAAGTCCTGATCAACAACTTTGACCGTCACCTGCGCCATTTTCTGAATGCGCTGCATCACATCAAGGCCCCTGCGACCCTTGGTTCGTCGCAGCGGATCCGGAGAGTCGGCAATATACTGAAGTTCATGGAGAATGAACTGCGGAACAATAATGATTCCCTCAAGAAAGCCGGTCTCGATAACATCTGCAATGCGGCCGTCGATAACAACGCTGCTGTCAAGAATCATCAGGCCTTCTTCCGGCTCCTGCCCCTTGAACAGGCGCATGATTGCCGGGATAGTCATGTTCTTGCCGCGGCTGAGGCCGACAAAAAAACCGCCATAGCCGAGAAATGCGGAAAGCGCTGCTGCTGTGATGCGAGCCGCTTCATCAGCCATAAGCGCCTCAATCGGAATCATCAACAGCATCGAAAAAATGAGTCCGGTGCCGAGACCGACCAGACCTCCCAGCATGGCGCCAAAGGGAACGGTTTTCAGGTAAGATTCGGAGACCAGAAAAAGCGACCCAATCACGGTTCCGCCGACCAGACCTATCAAAATGTTGCCGTATTTGAGGCCGAGCATGCCGCCAATAACCACAAAAAGAATGCCAACAGCAAGTTTGGTAATAATCTTCAGCACAGCCGTCTCCTTCCGCTGCCGTCGTACCGGTTCAGCGAGGCTCTATGGTGATATAAAATTTGCGGCCAAAACGGTTCACAAACAGCAGGACGGCTTCATCGGAACGGAGCTTCGAGAGAGCACGGTTGAACTCGTTCAGGTTAGACACTTTCTGGCGATCGATCTCTTCAAGCACGTCTCCCTTGCGGAGTCCCGCGTCGTCTGCTGCTGAACCTGACTCAATCTTGAGTACCACAACGCCTTTTTCATCCTTGTCGAGCCCGAGCTGTTTTGCAATCGCCGCTGTAAGATCCGTAACCGTAACCCCTGAGAGTGCATTGGCGGAACCCTCTCCTCCCGGCGCAGGACGAGAACTGAGGTCGGATGCATCCGACGGCAGTTCGACAATCGTTGCCGTGACACTCATTTCCCTGTCCCTGCGGATCAGCTTGACGAGAACCCCCGAACCAATCCGGCTCTGTGCAACCATATTGCGAAGCATGCCTACATCGTTAATGCGCCTGCCGCTGAACTCGGTAATAATATCGCCCCGCTGGATTCCCGCCCTGGCGGCAGGACTTCCTTTTGCAACGTCACTCACCAGAACGCCGTCCGCACCTTTCAGTCCGAACTTCTGCGCCATCTCCGGCGTCAGTTCCTGAATCGTCACGCCGAGCCAGCCGCGCGTAACCTTTCCGTCCTTTGTCAGCTGATCCTTCACGGCAAGAACCATATTGCTCGGAACCGCAAAACCGATGCCCTGGTACCCGCCGGTCTTCGAAAAGATAGCAGTATTGATGCCGATGATTTCTCCCCTGATGTTCACCAGCGGCCCTCCCGAATTGCCGGGATTGATTGCAGCATCGGTCTGGATAAAGTCCTCATAATCGGCAATGCCGACGTCTGCTCGTCCGACTGCACTGATAATGCCCATCGTTACTGTATTGTTCAGGCCGAAAGCATTGCCGATGGCAAGGACATACTCTCCGACCTGCAGCCTTTCGGAATCACCCCACGGGATGACCGGCAATCCTTTTGTGTCAATCTTGATGATAGCGATGTCCGTCTTCGGATCAGCACCGATGACACGGGCCTTGAAACTGCGTTTGTCATGCAGGAGAATTCGGATATCACTCGACTGTTCCACCACATGGTTGTTTGTGACAATATAGCCATCCGGAGAAACGATAACGCCCGATCCGAGACTCTGCTCCTTGAAACGCCGGTTTTTCCCGTCCGGAAACGGTGTCAGAAAATCAAAGAATTCATCAAACGGCACCTGTTGCCGCTTCAATACTTTCGTGCTGGATATGTTCACGACTGACGGGGAAACCGCCCTGACGATTTCGGAAAAAGCACGGCTCGTCTCTTCGATTTGTTTCGGCACCCGTGGAGAAAAAGGCGCATACGCTGATGAAAAAAGGACATAGTACGTCAGCCCGCCGATAAGAAATCCCGCGAGCAGCAGCGCCGGAACCCAGAACAAACGCTTATTCATTGTCTATTTTAGCATAAATTTTCGCACATCCCCAATGCGGAGCGTAATACGGTGGGAGTCGAGATATTCCAGGAACGGCAACGCAAACTTTCGTGATGTGGCAAGAATATCGCGAAATTCAGCAACAGTCATTTCCGGCTTCTTTGCATAAAAGGCCCGTAAACGCTCTATCATGTTCCGATAGAGTCCGGCGGTAATATGCAGCGAATCATTGATTCTGACCAGCTGGCCCTCTGCCACCATCAGCCTGAGCAAATCTCCCAGCTCTTTCTCGGCGAGGAGCAGCCGTTCGGCAAGCTCAGTGCGGAGCGGGGGAAGAAAGCCTTCCTTTTCAATAGTAGCAAGTATCCTGCCGCGCACATTTTCATCCCCCTGCGAAAGAGAAACTCTGAATCCGGAAAGGCGCAGCAGGTCACGCTCCAGCGCCACTTCAGGAATGAACGGAATGAGCAGAAATGTCTTCTCCTCGCCCTTCAGCACTGCCCTGAAACGAGCCTTCAGCTCTTCTTTCGGCAGTCCCGGCTTGAGAGGATTTTCTTTGTGGAATGCCGTCAACTGCCCGACAAGGTGATCACGAAAAGCTGTAATGGTTTCCCCGTGGAAAATGGTGTCGTGCGCCCTGACGCAGATGCCCTTGCCGACAAGCTGATCGATTGCCGACTGGAGATCCGGCAGGTTGCCCTGAATCCAGCCCTCGATGTGTGCAACCGTACGTCCTGCATACCCGGCGCGCTTTATCAGCATCTCAATCCGGTCTCTGAGTGAGCCCTGTTCAAACACAACGAGGTCGTCGGTGCCGGCCTTTCTCTTGCGCTTCACCGGCTGAGGGTCGAGTACCGCGCCGCCCCCGATCGTCTCAAGCGGGGAAAACCGCCTGATTATATAGCGGTCGCCGCTGAGTGCAACGACAGGATGTTCAAGGCGGAACTGGCAGTAGCTGCTTTCTCCCGGAGCCAATTCTTCGCGATCGTACAAAATAACGCGGGCAACTGTCTCTGCTGTGCCGCAATAAAAATGCACCCTGCTGCGAGACTTCACCGGCGGAGCATCTTTCATGAGTTCGAGCTTTGCATCGACGGCAGTGGTCGGGATAAAGCGTCCGGGAGGGACAACAACGTCGCCGCGGTTCAGGAGTTCACGATCAACTCCTTGCAGATTAATACCGATCCGCTGTCCGGCACATGCTGCCTCAGCCATCTCGCCGTGGCTCTGAAGGCCGCGCACCTTGCTCTCAATACCGCTCGGCAGAATCTCAACCTGGCTGTCGACCGCAATGGTTCCCGACAGGGCGGTCCCGGTAACGACCGTGCCGAATCCCTTGAGCGTGAAGACCCGATCGATCGGAAGGCGAAATATTCCCCTGGTCAGCTTTGGCGAAACGGAAAGAGCTCGCGCATGGATGGTCTCCTTGAGAAGGTCAAGATTGAGTCCGCTTTTTGCGGACACCGGCAGAATCTCCGCTCCATCAAGAAAGGTTCCCTTTGCAAACTCCCGGATCTCATCGGACACCAGATCAATCCACTCCGCATCAACCAGATCGGCCTTGGTGAGGGCGATGAACCCGCTCTTTATTTTGAGCATCTCGCAGATGGCAAGATGTTCGCGGCTCTGAGGCATGACTCCCTCGTCGGCAGCGATGACCATCATCAGCACATCAATGCCGCCCGCTCCGGCAAGCATGTTCTTGATGAGACGCTCATGCCCCGGGACATCGATAATGCCGACCCGTACGCCGTCCGCATACGACAGACCAGCAAAGCCGAGATCAATCGTAATACCGCGCTCTTTCTCTTCTTTCAGACGATCGGGGTCGGTTCCGGTGAGTGCCTTCACAAGCGAACTTTTACCGTGGTCAATATGGCCGGCGGTGCCGAGAATAATGCTTTTCTGTACAGCCCCTGCCGCCGAGGCCGATTGCGGCGACGATGCGCTGCTCATCCCCGATCTCTCCGCACAAATGCCTCAAAGCCCCTGAGAAGACGGATGCCGAGATCCTGACTCTTTTCAGGGTGAAACTGGGTTGCAATAACGTTGTCTTTCCAGAGCATTGAGGTGAATGGTATGCCGTATTCGGTCGTTCCGGCAACGATGCCGGGGGTCTCAGGCACAACATAGAAGGAATGCACAAAGTAAAAATGAGATCGGTCCGGAATATCAGCGCAGATCGGCGGACGATTCCGATACGCCACCGTGTTCCATCCCATATGCGGGATCTTCAGCAGCGGGTCGTCCGGGCGGAACCGCACAACCCTTCCCGGAAAGATATCGAGCCCCTTGCAGGTTCCGAACTCCTCGGACTCGGAGAAGAGGATCTGCAGCCCGAGACAGATGCCGAGATAGGGCTTGCCCTTGCGGACTTCGGCCACAATGGTATCCAGCAGACGCAGACCGTCAAGGTTCGCCATACAGTCGCGAAACGCTCCGACGCCCGGAAGCACAATGCCGGCAGCATCGCGGACCTTGGCCGGATCTGCGGTGACAAACGC
The DNA here is from genome assembly GCA_035477855.1 of Dissulfurispiraceae bacterium. Taxonomy (GTDB): domain Bacteria; phylum Nitrospirota; class Thermodesulfovibrionia; order Thermodesulfovibrionales; family Dissulfurispiraceae; genus JAAYUK01. Next base: position 87,084 of record DATIKF010000158.1, on the reverse strand, counting down.
AGCCGCACCTATTTTATGGAACGCCTTTTCGACGCTTCTGATGTTTCCCATTCCATAATCTACAATCGCTATCATAGGTTTCATTTTACCACACCGACATGAGACGTTTTATGTTGCTGAGTTCTTCATAAGGCCGCATAACCGGATGCAGGGATTCCTCTTTCCAGGTTTTCACTGAAACGTCTCCTGAGCGGTGCAGCAAAACGCCGATCGCCCCGTCCCGGTCCGTTCTGTAAATGCGCGACCCGGCGAGCGCATCCAATGTGGCCGCATGAGGATGTCCGTAACGGTTGTTCCGTCCGGCGCTGATAACCGCCAGTTCAGGCGCAACACGCTCCAGAAACGGCGGACTGAGAGATGAGCGGCTGCCATGGTGCGGCACCTTCAGGACCGTACTTTTCAGATGCCCGCCGAGTGCGAGCAGGTTTTCCTCGGCATCAACTGCAATGTCGCCGGTGAATAGAACCGAACGGTCAAACGCCGAGAACTTCAGGACAAGCGAATCATTGTTCTCTTCCGTTGCGGTCCGGACAGCAGAGTATCCGGGATAGGGATGCAGCGCGATAAATGCATACCCTTCCCCTGCAATCACATCGCCGCGTTCAAGCCGGCGATGCACAAGCTCCGGAGACAGCGGCTCCCGGTAGGCGAGTCTGGCGTTGTCCCAGATTTCGCGAATGCGGAAATCGCGCTGCAATCCGGCAAAGCCGGCAACATGGTCGGGGTGGGCGTGCGACAGTATAAGCGCATCAACGGTGCGGACACCGCGAAACCGCAAAAAATTCATCACCGGCTGCCAGTTTCGCCCGGTATCAAGAACCATGACCCGTTGATCCGGCAATTCGATGACTGCGGCATCTCCCTGTCCGGTATCGAGAAAGGTTATCAGCGCGCCGTCGCGCTTCTGAAGCACCCCCCAGGAAAAAGAGACTGCAAGGATAATAAGCAAGGCTGCTGCGTCTGTGCTGCGAAGAACTGCTTTCTTGCGCCCTGCCGCCGCAGGCAGGAGCACCCTAGCCATTACCAGCAGTGCAAGAATGCCGTAAAAGAGCACCAGAAAAAGCATCGGAAATGCCTCAATTCTGACGGCCGCCCATTCCCATCGGGCACAGGTTTCAACAATCCCAAGCAGGAACTTCGTGCAGCTTTCGAGCAGAGCAGACATCGGGAATACGCCGAAGAGAAGATAGCTGAACGAACCGGCAAGCACCCAGGGAAGAACAAGAAATCCGATAAACGGCGTTCCAACAAGATTTGCTATCGGTGAAATCAGAGAGCTGTAATGAAACGTAATCGCTACGAGCGGTGCCGTGCCGAGCGTTGCTGCGAGCGATATAAGCAGGGACCCTGCAAGTGCCTGACAGCATCGTCTGAGAAGCGTTGGCCTGCTCCCTCCGGTCGCTGCTTCAGCCGGGGGGGCATGACTGTTCTCATTCGGCTGCTCCTGCCATCGGGAGCGCATCCAGTCGCTTGCCAGACCAATGCCGAGAACCGCAACAAAGGAAAGCTGAAAAGACAGGTCACCCAGCGCATCGGGGTCGAATGCAACTATCGCGCATGCTGCAAAAAGCAGCGTATTCAGCCACATGCCCTGCCTGCCGAGCAACAGGCCCAGCAGGAAAAGTACTATCATGAAGAATGAGCGAATCGCGGGATAGCTTAAATCAGAAATGCCGAGGTAGAGCGTCAGCGCAGGCACGGCAATCAGAGCTGCCGCCTGTGATGGGGAAACGACGAGGGTAATCCGCTCCAGTATGCGCTCCGGAAGCCGAAGCAGTACAAACCGCAAAAAGTGAAACAGGGCAAAAAAGACCAACCCGAAGTGCGTGCCGGAAATGCTGAGCATATGCGCCAGCCCGGTCACCCCGAAGGCCTGATTCAGTTCCCGGGGAATAAAGCCTCGTTCTCCCGTCACCAGTGCAGTCAGAAAGCCGCCCGCAGCTCCCGGCATCTGTTCAAGAAAATAGGCATGCAACTGCGCGCGCGCCCTGGCAAATATGGCTCTTGGGGCGGTTCTCTGTTCAGAAACAGCAAGAAGGAATCCTGCCGGCTGCCCCCGCTGCATGCCCGGATTTGCATACTCAAGCTGCGGCGGCATGCGCACAGAGAGCGAATACTCGCGATCCAGTGTAAAAGCCTGTTGGCTGAGAATACGGATCTGCCTGACCGCATAAACGGCTCCATCCTCAGTCATAACGCGTCGTGTGCGAAAAGTTTGTGCGCGCAGATTCCTCTCAGCATCGACCAGTATCGATTCCGTTGCCGGCACTCCGGCGCAGGTTACTGTCCTGCCTTCCAGCATCCGCAGATCGGATGTTCCCTGCTGTGCGACATTCGCCATAAGCAAGCCGGCCACGCATGAGAATACGCAACCGGTCAGCGGGAGGGCGGAACTGCCTCCGAGTCGGCGCAGAATAAAAAATACCAGTGAGAAAAATGTTATGAGAAAAAAAGTGGTAGTAACGGGAAAAAAAGTGGAAGAGTAAAACGCTGCTGCTCCGGCAAGAAATGCTGCGAAGAACAGCATGGAGACTAGAATTCCGTATTACACTTCAGCCAGCCGGGCGGAATGCTTTTACGGTGCGCCCGGTTTTCGAGCGATGCGAGCTCGGCCTCTTCTGCAGCAAGAACCTTTTGGTCTTTCGCGAGCCTCTTTTGCTCATCGCTCAACTGTTTCGCGGCTTTCTTGTCGCCCGGCTTCCGATCAGCAGACTCCCGCTTTTTCGCAACAGCGGCCTCCGAGGCTCTGACGCGCGACTGCGCTTTCTCAACAATCTTCGCGTGCTTCGCTCCCTCCCTGCACCAGTACTCCTTGTCTTTCACGTCAGCCGAGTTCTTGCCGGATGCTGATTTTTCTTTCGGAACAGACACGGTCCCCTGTGTGCCATCAGAAGGATTCCGGTATTTTTTGAGGTCGCTGTCCGCGTATGACCGCGGCTGTTCAGCAGCGCCAACCACTAACGGGACAGCGAAAAAAACCAGGCAGAGCGCACACCAGAAAGCTTTGTGGTTCATCTTATTTCTCCCCCAGTTGATTCTCGATAGCCGCAGCAATGCGCTCGGCCGACGTTTTTGCAAGGTCGGCATTCTCGCACTCGACCATGACCCGGATTTTCGGCTCTGTGCCGGACGGGCGCACAAGCAGGCGTCCACGATTGCCGAGCGTTTTAACCGTCTCGCTGATCAGCTTCGTGATAGCCGGGAACTCCTTCAGATCTTTTTTGACCGGCACCGGCACATTCAGCAGCACCTGCGGATAGAGCTCGATGTCCTTCACCAGTTCGGAAAGCCGCACATTCCGCTTGCGCATCAGGTGCAGCACCTGCAGCGCGGTTATCGGTCCGTCGCCGGTAGTGTTGTAATCGAAAAATACGATGTGCCCCGACTGCTCGCCGCCGAAATTATATCCGCTTTTCCGCATCTCTTCCACAACATACCGGTCGCCGACTTTCGTGCGGATTCCCTTGACGCCATGACGCTCAAGATGCCGTTCAACGCCGAGATTGCTCATGACGGTCATAACCACCGTATCATGCCGGAGTCGCCGCTCCCGCTTCAGTTCCAGTGCGATGATGCTCATGACAAGATCGCCGTCGACAATATGGCCTTTCTCATCAACAAAGAGAGTTCTGTCGGCATCGCCGTCATGCGCTATGCCGATGTGAGCCTCGTGCTTTCTGACCTCCTCCGCCAGTGAATCAAGGTGCAGGGAGCCGCAGTCCCGGTTGATATTGATTCCGTCCGGCTCGTCGTGAATCGATATGACCTCAGCCCCCAGTTCTTTGAGCAGTTGGGGGGTTATCTTATACGCTGCACCGTTTGCCGAATCGATTACCACCCTCATACCGACCAGATCGATGCCGCGCGGGATAGATGATTTGATGTACTCGATGTAGCGACCTGCCGCATCATCCAGCCGGAACGCCTTGCCGATCTTTGATCCGGATGGGCGTTTCACAGGGCAGGATTTGGCGAGCGCAAGCTGCTCGATCCTGCTCTCCATTTCGTCGGAAAGCTTGAACCCGTCGTATGAAAAAATCTTGATGCCGTTATCGTGATAAGGGTTGTGCGATGCAGAGATGACAACTCCTGCGTCGAGCCGAAGCGCACGGGTCAGAAATGCGACTCCCGGCGTCGGGATAGGGCCGACCAGGGTAACGTCAACCCCCATGGAGCAGATGCCCGATGTGAGTGCGCTTTCAAGGACATAGCCTGAAATGCGCGTATCTTTTCCGATGAGAACCTTCTGCCTGCCGATGCCGTCTTTTTCATGGAGCACAACGCCTATCGCCATGCCGACGCGCAGCATCGTCTCCGGCGTCATACACCCGCGATTCACTTTTCCGCGGATGCCGTCTGTTCCGAATAATTTCATTTTCCTGCCTTCCTGATCGTCAAAGATACAGAGACATCTGCAACATCTGAACGCAGCCCTCTGCCGCCTAAATTCAGCTTTGCATTCTGGGTAAAGTCTTCATCGAGTCCTGTGATGTCGATCGGGTCCGTGCGAAGAACAGATATCTTTTCTATCTCGCTCCGTGGCCCTTCAATCTTGACTGCAGACGGCTTCGCGGTTGCCGACTTCAGTTCAAACGGACGCTCCGGCGTGCCGGTTATATGCGGCTTGACCTGCAGCGTCCGCGTTGCTGTTTCATCAAGAGATACCTTGATTGTTGCAGGCTCGATCCGCAGTACCTTGAGCGAACGCGGCAGAACAACATTCTCCCGAACAAGCGATTGCATGGTTTCGCCTTTTTTTGCACTTCCGAGATCAACCACCACCCGGACATCCGTCGAACGCAGCCGGTAAATCTCCTGCTCGTATCCCTGCACGTTAACAGTAGCCTTCCGCATACTCTGCCGGAGAATCTCCATGCCGGCAGGAATGTTTTTGAAGTCGATCTGCGCTTCAACCGATGTCTCCGACTCGCCCCGGTTGGAAACGTAGAACCAGAGCGTTATGGCGAGTGCAACCGACAGGATTTTCAGGCCAATATTTTTTTTCGGCTTTTCAGCCACGGCGAGCTCTCCCTCTATGCATTTTTAGCTGCCTCCCGGTCCGCTGTTTCAGGCTTTTTCTTGCTTGTAAACAGATCCGTCAGGATATCGCGGAGCGTTCCCATGTCGACATGCGAATTCATTTTGCCGTTCATCGCAAGCGAAATATGCCCGGTCTCTTCCGAGACAATAACAGCCACGGCATCCGTCTCTTCAGTCAGGCCGAACCCGGCGCGATGCCGCGTGCCAAGAGACTTCCCTATATCGGTGCCGAGCTTGATCGGCAGAAAACATCCGGCTGCGACAACACGATTGCCGCGGATAACAACAGCCCCGTCATGAATGGGAGATGTCGGATGAAATATGCTCAGAAGCAGATCCTTGTTCACCTTCGCATCCAGCGGCGTACCGATTTCGACGTAATCCTTGAGGCTTACGTCCCGCTCAATAACAATGAGCGCCCCGATCTTCCGGTTGGCACACGCAACCGCAGCACGCACGATTTCTTCAAGAGATTTCAGCTCTTCCGCCGACGTAAAATTCTGGAAGAACGAAGACTCTCCCATCTGGGCCAGTGCACGGCGGATTTCCTGCTGGAAAACAATGATGAGGACGATAACCACCTGCGACCAGAAACTCTGGAGAATCCAGTCCATGGTATAAAGGTGAAAGTACTTGGCAAAGACAGAGACAATAATGAGGACGGCGACACCAATCAGCATCCGTGCGGCACGCGTACCCTTGATGATCAGAAAGACCTGATACAGAATAATCGAGACGAGCGAGACGTCAAGGACATCCTGCCACCGAATCTGTCTCAGACTATCAAGCACTCAAGCCTCCTACGAAATGCGGTCCCGGTATACTTTCACCTGCATAGAAGCCCGCGCCGCATCTATAAACGATTTCATTGCCGCATCGCGCTTCGCTGCGAGAATGCTCCTCTGCAACTGCGCTGTTTTCTGGTCGTCGCCGCCTGTTGACGGAACATCCAGCGGCGTCACATCAACCGACGCCCAGACAAGCCGTTTGACTTTGTCGAGCGCAAGCTGACGCCTGAGCATCCGTTCGTACTGATCCGGACTCATCCGGTTCAGCTCAAGCGTGCGAAAATAGACTTCCTTTTTAAATGCGCCGTCACGCCGGAAGCGCTGGTCATTGACTATCATCTCCTGCACCTCGGAGTCGGAGACCGCCATTCCCATATCTGAAGCGGTCGCAAGCAGAACCCGCTCTTCAATGATTGAGTCGAGCACCGCTTCCTTGAGGTTCAGCTGCTTTTCCATCTCTTCGTTGAACTGATCCTTGAAAATCTCACGATACGTATTGCGGGCGTTGTCATAGGCGCGCCAGAATTCCTCGACCGTCACCTTGTCGCTGCCAACCTCGGCGACCACAACGCTTGTCGGCTTGTCGAGCGGACCAACGCCCCAGAAAACAAAGCTCAGAATAACGATAAAGAAAAGAACATAAAAATATTTCGCGTGCTTCCGCATTCCTTCAAGCATTGTGCATCCTCCTCAAAAACCGTTCGTTTTGCGCGGCGAGAGCCGATCTCACCTCACCCGGACAGGCAGCATCAGATAGAAATGGCAGGCGACGTATCAGACGGAATCGTTGCCTTCGCCGCGCAGATCTACCGGGCGCTCCGGAACAACGGTAGAAATGGCATGCTTGTAGACAAGCTGCTCATTTGCGTCCTTCAGCAGCACAACAAAGTTGTCAAACCCTTTAATCGTGCCCTTCAGCCTCACGCCGTTTGTCAGAAAGATAGTGACCGGCATTTTCTCCCTGCGAAGCGCATTCAGAAAACCATCCTGGAGATTCTGGGTTTTCGGTCCAATCATGATGCGGCACCTCTTGTTTTTCTCCCGCGCGAACGCTGTATGCTGGACACAGCCTTTTCAACGGAACCGTCTGGATTTAAAGCAAATCCTGCTCGATGTATACCTTAAATGATTTCACAAAAGAAAGCAAGAACTATGTTATAATCCAAAGAGATACGCCATTTTATAAGGAGCGTTTGATGCCCGTCTATGAATATAACTGCACCGGCTGCGGCCACGATTTTGAAAAACTGGTTCGTGCACATCAGGCCGTGGTCTGCCCGAAATGCTCGTCCGAAATGCTCACCAAAAAGTTTTCGGTTTTCGGCATGAGCGGAGTTCAGAAACAGACGTCATCCGGCTGCTCGACCTGCACCGCGGGATCCTGCAGTTCCTGTAAATAACGAACGTGCTGTGCGCCGGACTCCTGAATGAGCCAGGAACAGACCAGAACCACCGCTAAGCCGGGCGCAAGAATCCGGGAAGAGCTCCGGGAACCACCGCTTTTCCGCGTGCTCCTGCTCAATGATGATTACACAACAATGGAATTCGTTATTTATGTGCTTGAAACCATCTTCCGGAAATCGCCTGCTGAAGCAACGCGCATCATGCTTCATGTTCACAGGAACGGACAGGGCATGTGCGGCCTGTTTCCGGAGGAGATTGCCGAGATGAAGGTGCTGGCGGTACAAGAACTCGCCCGCAAAAATGAATTTCCGCTCAAATGCGTCATGGAGAAAGAATGATAAGCAAAGAACTTGAACTCACCATACAGGCAACTATCCGCGAGGCCAAAGGCCTCCGCCATGAGTATCTGACCGTCGAACATATCCTCTATGCCGTGATTCACGACGAGTGGGGAATCGATATCATTACGAGCTGTGACGGCAATGTTCTCCGCATCAAGGCCATGCTCGACGAATACTTCATGAAACATATTCCGAAAGTTTCTGGCAGCGACGGGGTGCATCCTCAGCCGACGAAAGCATTTCAGCGAGTCGTCCAGAGGGCGCTTATCCATGTGCAATCGGCTGAAAAGAAAGAGGTCGATTCGGGCGACATGCTCGCGTCAATTTTTGTTGAAGAAGATTCGCATGCAGTCAACATCCTCGAAAAAGAAGGCATTACGCGCCTTGATGTGCTGAACTATGTTTCACACGGCATCTCCCGCATTTCGGCGGGACCCGAGCTCGGCGGCGGACAGTCGCACGGGTCGCCGGAGCCCTGCGGCACTCAGTGCAAGACCGACAAGCAGAAGGCAGCAGCGAAAGATCCTCTCAGGCTTTTCGCCGTAAATCTCGTTGAGAAGGCGCGCGAAGGCGCCATCGACCCACTCGTCGGCCGCGGGACTGAACTGAAACGAATGATTCAGGTGCTCTGCCGGCGCCGCAAAAATAATGTCATCTTCGTCGGCGAGCCGGGGGTAGGCAAGACCGCAATTGTCGAAGGCCTTGCACGCAAGGTACACGAAGACACAGTTCCTTCTCCGCTCAGAAGTTCGCAGATATTCTCGCTCGACATGAGCTCCATGCTCGCGGGGACAAAATATCGGGGGGATTTCGAGGCGCGGCTGAAAGCAACAATTGCCGAACTCGAAAAAACTCCGGGGGCGATTCTTTTCATCGACGAAATCCATACAATCATCGGCGCAGGGGCCACAAGCGCCGGATCGCTTGATGCATCCAATATTCTGAAGCCGGTGCTGAACTCCGGCAAGCTGCGCTGCATCGGCGCATGCACCTATGAAGAATACAAGAACCACTTTGAAAAAGATCGGGCGCTCTCGCGCCGCTTCCAGAAGATTGAGATTCAGGAGCCTTCGATAGATGAGACGATTTCGATTCTGAAGGGGCTGAAGTCATACTATGAAGACTTTCACAGTGTGAAATATACTGCTGCTGCCCTGAAGTCTGCTGCGGAACTCTCCGCTAAATACGTCAATGACAAGTTCCTCCCCGACAAGGCTATCGACGTCATTGACGAGGCAGGTGCATCGCTGAAGCTCCTGAACGCCGAAAAAGAAGGCGCTATCCGCGCAGCTGTCGGAGTCCCCGATGTCGAAGCAGTCGTAGCTAAAATGGCGAAGATTCCGCCCCGGACCATATCAACTTCCGACATAGAGAAGCTGAGGAATCTGGAAACCGACCTGAAAAGCATGGTCTTCGGTCAGGACAATGCCATCAGCTCCCTGGCAGCGGCTATCAAACGTTCACGCGCAGGACTCGGCCTGCCCGAAAAACCGATCGGCTCGTTTCTCTTCACCGGGCCGACCGGAGTCGGCAAGACCGAGGTCTCCAGGCAGCTTGCTGCGGTACTCGGGGTGCAGTTCCACCGCTTCGACATGAGTGAATACATGGAAAAGCACGCGGTTGCCCGGCTTATCGGCGCACCGCCAGGCTATGTCGGCTTTGATCAGGGAGGCCTGCTCACCGAGGCCGTACGCAAGAATCCTTACTGCGTGTTGCTGCTTGATGAAATTGAAAAGGCTCATCCCGATATCTTCAGCATCCTGCTCCAGGTGATGGACTACGCCACCCTGACCGACAACAACGGCAAAAAGGCCGACTTCCGGAACGTCATTCTGGTCATGACCTCCAATGCAGGCGCCATGGAGATGGACAAAGGCGCTGTCGGCTTCGGCGATCGCATCTCCAATACGCAGGACAAGAGCGATGAAGCGATCAAGCGGCTCTTCGCTCCCGAGTTCCGGAACCGGCTTGACGGGATTATTCATTTCCATGCGCTGAACGTTGAAATAATGAAGAGGGTCGTCGACAAGTTCATTGATGAGCTGCGCCGCCAGCTTGCACCGAAAAAGATTGCCGTCAAGCTGACTGATGCCGCCCGCACATGGCTCGCCGACAAGGGCTTCGACCGACGCTACGGCGCGCGTCCGCTTGGCCGGATTATCCAGACAGAAATTAAGGACAAGTTGTCAGATGAGATGCTCTTTGGCAAACTCGTCAAGGGCGGATTGGTAACAATCGGCATAAAAGACGGCTCTCTGACATTCTCATATGCGGCGTAAGGCACATCATACGACTGCTCTTTTTTTACCGTCCGCCTGTCACTGTCGGTAACGTGCCGGTATATCGACTCCCCAAAGAGCTTGTCTTTCCGCCGCCGCATCTGTCGGAGCCGGACGGCCTGCTCGCTGTCGGCGGCGATCTGAGCGTCAAACGGCTTCTGCTTGGGTATTCAATGGGCATCTTCCCCTGGTATTTGGATGCCTCGCCTGTGCTCTGGTGGTCGCCCGACCCGCGCCTCGTGCTCTTCCCCGACGAGCTGAATATCTCCCGCTCTCTGCGCCGGACCATCAGGAAAGGAACCTTTACCGTCACCATGGATGCGGCGTTTGAGCAGGTCATCCGCGGTTGTGCCGGACTCCATGCGACCGGCAAGGGTGGAACCTGGATAACGGAGGACATGGTAAAAGCATATATACGCCTGCACAAAGCTGGTCTTGCGCACTCCATCGAAAGCTGGATTGAGGGGGACCTCTCCGGAGGACTCTACGGGGTTTCGCTCGGGTCTGTTTTTTTCGGGGAATCCATGTTCGCAAGAAAAAGCGATGCTTCAAAGGTGGCCTTCGTTTTTCTGGTTAAGCGGCTGCAAGAGTGGGGATGCTCGGTAATCGATTGTCAGGTCACCACATCGCACCTGCGGCACTTCGGTGCCCGGGAAATAGCGCGCGAAAAGTTTCTGGCTTTGCTGGATGCCGGGCTGAAACAGCCGACACGGAGGGGAAGCTGGGGGGGGATGAAGCCAGAAGCCAGAATGTAGAATTCAGAATCCGGAACAAGAAAAAAGCGCTTTGCCTTTATCCTTTTTTCTGAATTCTGAATTCCGTGGTCTGACTACCGCCTTTTAATCTTCCGGATACCGGAAAGGACTTGCCCGCTGAACGTCATCAACCTTCAACGGCCTGCCCTTCAGCCCGAGGATAACCAGACCGCGCTCATCAAACGTCTGTCCCTGCTTTTTCCAAACCCCGGTCCACGAAACGTATAGCGTCATCTTGCCGTCCCGTATATCAAACAGCAGCGGCTTGAATTCCAGCGTCACTGAATCGAACCGTTTCATCTGTTCAGCGATCGCCTTGTATCCCTCAGGAGTTGTGTTTTCCTGAAGCGCCGACATGTCGCGCGCCCCATACGCAGCTCGTACTTTTTCGGCAAGAGCAAATGCCTCGGTCGCGAGAATGGAATCAGCCGTAGGTTTTTTTACCTCTTTTTTGCCGCAGGCTGCGACAAAAAAAAGGAGAATCAACATCAGCGCAAGAATTTTTTTCATGGAATCCTCCCGTCGGACACTACAGTGCAATTATAAACGATTTCATGGGGAAGTGAAAGCACGGCCGCCGAGCGCGTCTCAGGGAGAATGTGTGATAATAGATATCTTATGAGCGTCGTCTGCAAGAACAGCAAAGCGTACCACGACTATTTTATCGAAGACAGGGTCGAAGCCGGCATGGTTCTCGTTGGTACGGAGGTAAAGTCGCTCCGAGCCGGTCGGGCAAACCTGACGGATAGTTATGTTCTCATCAAGGACAATGAGGTTTTTCTGCTCAACTGCCACATCAGCCCGTATAGCCACGGCAATATCATGAACCACGAACCGACCCGCACGCGCAAACTGATGATGAACCGGAAGGAAATCGAGCGCATCCGCGGCAAGCTGATACAGAAAGGCTACACCCTCATTCCGCTGAAGATTTATTTCAAGGGCTCCTATGCAAAGGTCGAGGTCGGTCTGTGCAAAGGCAAGGCGCAATATGAAAAGCGTGAATCGATAAAGGAACGTGAAGCAAAGCGCGAGATCGATAAGGCCTTAAAAGAACGGAACCGCTAACACTCTCCATTATGCGCTGACAGGAAATGAACAGGAAAATCATGACAGACCAACAGCCGAACAATCCGCTGCACGGCATTACGCTGGAAATGATTCTCAACCATCTGGTTGATCGCTATGGATGGGAAGAGCTGGGGCGGCGCATCAGAATCAGATGCTTTACGAGCAACCCGAGCATTAAATCCAGCCTGACGTTTTTGAGAAAAACCCCGTGGGCAAGAAAAAAAGCGGAAGACCTGTACCTCAGCTCCAGCCCCTGAAGGTGCTTGCTTCCGCCCGACATTCATGATAAGGAGAATAAACGTGCTCGCAAGAAAATTCCAGAACAGCCTGCCGCCGCATGAGCCCGGAATTATCATGCGACGTGCGGTTCAGGGTAGTGCCAATGAAACTCCCGGGATGAATAATCCGGGCTAAAAAAAGAGCCCGGTGCACCCACCAGGCTCTTTTGATGTCGGCGCGGAAAAACTATTTCTGCGCAGGAGCGGGTGACGGTGACGGACACGGACCTATGTATTTGCCCTTCATGGTGGTCTTCATCTTCATTTCCTTACCTTCAACCTTCATGGTCGTTTCGGTAAGACCGTCATAGCTGGTACCGGCATAGGTAATTGTTCCCTTGGAAGACATATCCGGACAGACAACTCCCCAGGTTACGGTATTGCCGGCAACCTTCACGTCCTGCATCTTGCAGTCTGCCGGCTGATCTTGCGGCTTTGCAATCGGCTCTTTCTGAGACAGACATGTGGCAAAGGTGTGCGGCTTCATCATGCCGGCGGGCAAGCCCGGCATTTCGTTCATGACCGTGATTTCCCACTGGCCGTCCTGCATGTTGACCTTCGGAGCAGTCGCGGTGGGCGCCGGTGCCTGAGCACCATCTTTCGGCTTCTCTCCGCACCCTGCAATCATGAGACCGACAACGGTGAAAACAACTGCTGCAATAAAGAGTGCGCTGCGTTTCATCGGTAATTCTCCTTTCATTGCCGGCGCAGGGCCGGCGTTCTGTTGAACTGCTTTTGATTATAGTGCGGGCCGGCAGGAATGGCAAGGTGCAGATGCGGTCGAAACCTCAGGAAATGGTATACTAAATCAGAAGCTTCATCCGGGGGCGAAAGGGCTCGACGGGGGTTATGAGGCTCAAGCTGCATGCCGTGGCTCCTTCCCCACGTAAAAAGAGGGAACAAACACAAAAGCCAACAACGAACTGGCACTTGCTGCTTAACTAGCAGCACGTCCCTTTCTGGTTGCCTGAGCCGGGAAAAGGACGTCATATTTCAGGCTGCCATCAGACGGCGCCCTTCCGTCATGATGGGAGATCCAAGGGGATAGGATGTCAGAAGGCCTGCCTGCCGGCATACTGACATCCGAAACTCAAATTGGCGGGCTTTGCATGGAGATGCTTGAGAGTAGTGCTTTCGGACCGGGGTTCAATTCCCCGCGCCTCCACCAGAGAAAGAAACCGGAAATAACGCTTCGCGACGGCTGAGCGTTATTTTTTTTTCACAACGTAGCCCGCGGAATCTTCAATCTTCTGTCCGGTCAGCGCCTCCCGCTGGCGGTTGAAAATGTACTTTGAAAGAGCATTAATCATAAACTGATTTCTCTTCGGCAGAAACTCGCATGCGACTGAATATCCGCGCGAAGTCTGTGTTGCGCGAATGACTCGGCACTGAAAAACAAGGCACTGTTCCGGAAACTGCAGCTCGTGGAGCGCATAGTTTGGAAAACGGACTGCTACTGCAATATGTGAGCCTTCCCTGATGCGGTCGTCAGAATAAAAACGCAGGCCTTTTTCAGAGATATTGACCGACTGCTTCCTGAATGCTTCCTGCTTGAAGCACGCGCCGCACTTCTTGCAGGCATCATGCTTAAGGCATGAAACATAAATCTCGCCATCGACGCGATATGCCTCGCGACGCTCTCTTCCGGTTGTTGGTACGTGGCCGATGTCCATGAGTTCTCCCTGGGTGTTCTGCGCTCCCGGCATGGCAACCAAGCCTTCAGGAGCGCAGATGATCGCCTTTTAGGCTTCGTAGTCAGCGAGACGGCGCTCGGAAACGACCTCTTTCACAAAGGCTACGCATTTTTTATGTTCAGGATGTGCCTGATATGCATCAAGCGCGGCCCTGTCAGGAAATTCCGAATAGAGCACGACATCTCCCGATGCGTCGGTCGCACTGAAATCGATGCCGACTTCAATTTTCAGGAGCCCCGGAATTTTTCCGCCCAGATCTTCAAGCATCTGCTTCATCTTGTATGCATTTTCCTGTTTGGTGGCTTCCATGGCAAAGTCCTTGAGCCGCCACATTACGATGTGTTTAACGATGTGTTTAACCATATGTTCCCTCCCGGGTATAGTGCGTTGCTGCCTTCCATAATACCAAGAAACGCCGTGAAGGTGTAGAATGATCTCTATGACAGTCATTGGAGGGGGCGGTGGAGAAACACAACGCGGTCTTGATTAACCAGGAAATCTGCACCGGATGCGGCCAGTGTGTGCGTGTCTGCCCGACAAAGAGCCTTGCGATGGTCGGGGGAAAGGCACGCATGACATCGCTCGAATCAATATCCTGCGGCCACTGCGAGGCGGTCTGCCCGGTCAAGGCCGTTCGCGTTCCCATGCTCGACGACGCCATGGGAAACTGCGAGACCTTTCTGTTCGAAAAACGCTGGCTCCGGCCGGGACATTTCAATCTGTCCCGCCTGGTACAGCTCATGGCTTCCCGCCGCTCCTGCCGCAATTACACCGCGCAGCCTGTTGAGCGTGCTGCTCTGGAGGACCTGGTAAAGATCGGCGCTACCGCTCCATCCGGCACGAATTCCCAGCTCTGGACGTTTACGATACTCTCGACACGCGCGGCGCTTCAGACCCTCATCCCGGTGATTGTCGGGTTTTACAGGAATCTGAACACGATGGCAAAAAAAGCGGTTGTTCGCAGAGGACTAAAGATGATCGGCAAGGGTGAGCTGGATGAGTACTACCGCCTCTATTATCGTCAGATACGGGACGGCCTTGCGGAGTGGGAAAAAACAGGCAAAGACAGACTATTCCACGGCGCAACCGCTGCTATTATCGTGGGCTCAAAGCCGGGTGCAAGTTGCCCCGCTGAAGATGCCCTCCTTGCAACCCAGAACATCCTGCTCGCCGCGCATGCGATGGGCCTTGGCACCTGCCTTATCGGGTTTGCCGTTGCCGCCATGAAAAACGACCCCGGGGTTCAGCAGGCAGCAGGCATTCCCGCGGGGGAAACCGTATATTCGGTTATTGCGGCGGGGCATCCTGATGAGGCCTATCAGACAGTTGCCCGACGAAAAAAGGTTGCGCTGAGGTATTTCGAGGGGAGATAACCCGTCACGGGAACGGTTAGCAACGGATGCGTCCTCTCAGTGCGGCATTTCTTCATGCCCTCATGACCTCCCCGATTTTCGCGGCCAGCTCTTTGACGCTGAAGGGCTTCTGGATAAAATTCATGTCCTTCTCAAGCACGCCGCGGTGCATGATCGCGCTTGAGGTATAACCTGACATAAATATCACCTTGATGCCCGGACACTTTTCGCCGATGCGCTCCGCCAGATCTCGGCCGCTCATGCCGGGCATGACGACATCCGTCAACAACAGGGCGAAGTCGGGACACTCATGTTCAAAAAGACCGAGGGCCTCCGCGGGAGAGCTTGCTGTCTCAACTGTATAGCCAAGTATTTCGATTATTGACTTCGTAACCCGGCAGAGCGATTCGTCGTCCTCCACCAGCAGGATACGCCCCCTTCCGGTTTCAACGTCAAGCGTCTCCGGCGTTTCCGGCAGATGCACTGCGCTGTCAATGCGGGGAAAGTATAGATTGAAAGACGTACCGCTCCCGACTTCGCTGTAGACATTGACGAACCCGTCGTTCTGTTTGACAATTCCGTAAATCATGGCGAGTCCCAAACCGGTTCCCTTGCCGACCTCCTTGGTCGTGAAAAACGGTTCAAAGATATGCGCGAGAGTCTGCTTGTCCATGCCGACGCCTTCATCGCTCACCGAGAGCCTTACATGCCGACCGGGCCGCGCTTCAGGGTGCTTTTCACAATAGGCTTCGTCAATAATGATATTGGCCGTCGCTATCGTCAGCTTGCCGCCGTGGGGCATGGCATCACGCGCATTCACAGCCAGATTGACAAGCACCTGATCCGCCTGCGCCGGATCTATCAAGATGCTCCCCAGTTCCTGTCCGGGGAAGAAGCGAATCTCGATGTCTTCACCGATCAGTCTGGCAAGCGATTTTTCGAGCTCATGGATGATTACATTCAGATCACAGGGGCGCGGTAAAATCAACTGTTTGCGCGAAAACGCCAGGAGCTGCCGCGCAATGTCACGTGAGCGGGTTGCAGCTTTTTCTATGCTGTCGAGATGCTCATGTGCCGGGTTATCCATGGGCAGGCGCATCCGGATAAGCTCAAGCGCGATAAAGATGATCGCAAGCATATTGTTGAAGTCATGCGCCACCCCGCCGGCTAGGCGACCGACCGCCTCCATTTTCTGCGCCTGCACCAATTGGTTCTCAATATGCTTCCGCTCGGTGATGTCTGTATGAGTTCCGATCATTTTCGTGGCGCGCTCATCCGCATCCCGCGTCACGGCCCTGCCCCGTCCCAGAATCCAGCGCCACGTTCCATCCTTGGCCAGCATGCGGAATTCCACCTTGAATCCCTCTGTCTTGTTTTGCAGGCATGACTCAATTACTTCCACGGCAGCGGCCCGATCGTCAGGATGCAGCAACTTCAGCCATGTGTCTACGATGCCGTCAAATCCCTCCGGCTCGTACCCCAGCATTCTGAAATACCCGGGACTATAATAAACAGTCCCTGCGGATACATCCCAATCCCAGAGACCATCACTTGCGGCATCCATGGCAAGCCGGAAGCGCTCTTCGCTGCGCCGTATCTCATCCTCTGTTTTAAGCCGCTCCTGCATCTCGACGCGCAGGAGCTGGTTGGCAGCGGCCAACTCCTCTGTCCGCGCCGCCACCAGCATCTCAAGGTTTTCATGCGTCTGCTGAATACGGTCTGCCATTTTGTTGAATGTCCCTGCGAGCACGGCTATTTCATCCTTCCCCGCAATCGGCGAACGGGCTCTCAGATCGCCTGATGCGATCTTCCTCGCCGTTGCGCTCAGGCTTTCGAGCGAACGCGTAATCGCCCCCGAGACATATGCCACCAGTGCCAGTAATAACACCAGGCCGAAGCCCGTGACAGCGCCGGTGATGAACAGGCTCTGACGAAGCGGCTCGTATATCTCGTGCTCGTCACGCTTCACGATCAGGCCAAGCCAGAAGTCGGGCATGACGCGGACATGACGGACTGCCGCGATGACCGGAACCCCGCGGTAGTCGACCGACGAGAAAAGCGCCTCAATGCCAAGGCTTGCGATCTCGGCTTGTTTTGTCTCAAGTGTATAAGAAAGCGGCTGGGCAGCACTGCCATCAGGAAGGTTATATTTCAGGGGAGTCAGCAGCTTTCTCTGCATGTCAATCATAATGATTTCTCCGGACACGCCAAGGAGAGCAGACTCATGAAAGAGTTGCAGCAGAAACGTTGCCGGATCGATCCTGTAGACCAGCGCAGCAACAGACTGCTCGCCCTCCATGTTGATCGCAAAGGCTAAGTACATATAGGCTCGCGATCCTTCGCTGCTGAAAAAAATCTTCTCGCCCCACTCGTCCGTCCGTCCGCCCTGAAGCTCTTTCGCATAGGGAGCGATGGTTCCCGCAACAGTCTCGTCGCTCGATACTGACCGAATCCCCGACACAAGATCGACCATGTCTATCCGGTCATAGTGGTTGAATGTGCGTTCTATAAGGTGAAGACGCCCAAGAATGTGATGATACCTTCCGTCTTCGGCAAGAAGTCGCTGCACGCGGCTGAGCGGCTCCCCGCTCAGCCGCTGAACAATTCGGCTCAGCGACACTGCATTCTTCCGGAAGGTTGGATATGCGACTGCAAGTCTGCCATTTCCAAGACGCTCCTGAAACCACTGCTGCACCGCCGCTTCCTCCCTGTCGGCAACAGAATGAAGACTCTGTTTGGCAGAGTGGATAAACGTATCGCGCTCGCCTTCAAAGTTCAGCCACGGGATTCCGGTAAAACTGACAATCCGGATCGCGAGAAAAAACACAACGCTGCCGAGGCCAAAGATCAGAACCATCCGCATGCGCAGGCTGCCGCGGACGTTCCGTGCGTATGACATGCGTTGAGCTCTGTTCACTCCGGACTACCTCGTTTCATAGGCAAATATGTTGAGCCGGAATTTATTCGGAGAATCAAGAATCTTCTTCAACGCTCTGCTGTTCAGGCTCTCCCTTATCTTTACCCACGACACAGCCGGATCTATCATCCCGTGTGCCTGAAGAAGCTGCAGCCTTTTGTGCAGATAGCCATGTTCGGCAAAGTCGCTCGCCGGAAGCACCGGGTCGCCGAAACGCAGCACCTCATAAAAAGCTATTTTTTTGATCACTTCAGGATTCACGACGATCTGTTTCTGCAAAAACGCATTGGCTTCCTGAATCCACCACTCGGCACCACGCGTCAGGTTTTTATCGTGCAGCCAAAGCCAGCGGATCGCACGGACATACGATGCCAGTATCTGGTCAACCGCAGCAGGATGATGTTCGAGCAGCGACCGATTGGCGTAAAGATAGCCGGAATTGAGAACCTTCAACACTGTCGTCAGGATAGGGCTTTCAGCGCGAGCAATGGATGGGGTCGGCTCCCATGCGGAAAAGGCATCGATCTGTCCGTTCGTCAGGGCGGCGATGAACTGTGAAGCCTCCATCGGCACCAGTATAACCTCATGCGCGTTCAAATTGAGTGCGGAAAGGGACATCAGGAGGTCGATATGGGCGGTGCTTCCCGTGGAATAGGCAACGCGCTTGCCTTTGAGGTCTTTCAGAGAGTTAATTTTTTTCCGTGCGACGACCGATGACGCGCCATCCTTGGCGCGCGCGAGAATCGAAATGTCAGATACAGCGGCGCCGACGAGGGTCGAACTCCCAGACGCCATGGCGATGTGAATATCCCCGCGCCGCATGAAATAGTTCGCGTCAGCGCCGTTCTGGAACGGGTAAAACTTCAGGGTCAGGCCGAGCACTCTCAGGCGATCACGGAGAATGGGGTCCCGCTGCATGACCGCCGCAATGAGACCTTCTGGAGCTGCCAGTGGCTGTACGCCGAAATGGATCGTTTTACCGCTTGTGTCGAACTGGTAGGTGGCGTAGATTGGATGCGTTGCAGCATTGTCCGCTGCGCCGGCCGGACAGGCGCCGAATGATACAAGCCAGAGAAGGCTGAGCAGCAAGGAACACGCAGTCAACATGAAATACTGCTAACGGCATCCATAAGCAGGCATTCCTTCCTATGAGGTATTACTTCGGCAATCAAATAGCGGATAAAGTCAGCCTCTGCTTGAGCGCGGAATCCACGTCCATTCTGAATTTTCCGAAAATGCCGAGAATGAAATATGTGATCATTGCTTGCCACGTTACTAATATTTGAATTTTAGCAGAGTGGCAAGGGCTTCGCAAGGGATTTCCCAGCGCCGGAGCGACAAAAAGACGCTGCGATGCAAAGAGTTTCAATGCAGCCGCCTTTTCTTAATGACAATCCCGGGTTGAAACATAAGGCACCGTTATATGCAAAAATCCGGCGCCTTGCGGCGGGTCAGGGTTTCTCGGACAAGCTGCTCAAGCGTGATATGATCAACCACTGAAGATATCGCTTCCGCTGTTTTTTTCCAGACACTGCGGAGCGTGCAAGTGTCCAAATCCCTGCATCCCTTGTAATAATCGTCGCAACAGGCTATCGGTTCGATAGGGCCTTCGACGAAACGCACAATATCGCCAACCGTCACTTTTGCAGGATGACTGGCGAGCGTGTAGCCGCCTTCTTTGCCGCGCTTGCTCTTTACAAAGCCTCCCTTTTTGAGGTTCAGCAAAATCGCTTCCAGAAACTTCTGCGGGATGTCGAGGCGTTTTGCAAGAGCGACTATCGGCAAGACGGCTTCGTTCTGTTCGTCATAACTTATGGCAAGCTCCAGCAGCGCCTTCAGCGCGTAATCGCCTTTATACGAAATTTTCATGGCTCAAAACTCAAAGCGCAAAAGTCAAAACTTATGTGGAATAAACACGCTCCATGCAGACTAACGCCCTCCAGCCCCCTCTTGCCCCAAGAGGGCGCGCACTTATTGTCCCCCCTCTTAAGATAAGAGGGGTTGGGGGAGTTATGAGCCATTGACGACTTCCTGCTCCTCACTTCCAACTTGCCTCTAATGCCTGCGCAACATCCGCCCACAGATCGTCCTTGTCTTCAATGCCGACAGAAAATCTGACCAGCGAATCCCTTACGCCAATCTCCGCCCGCAGCGCGGCGGAGATGTAGGAATGACTCATCCTTGCCGGATGGTTGACCAGCGATTCCACCCCGCCAAGGCTCGCGGCAAGCGGGAAGAGCTTCAGGTTGTTGATGAACCGCTTCGTGCCGCTGATGTCGGCCACCAGTTCGGCGCTTATTATGCCGCTGAAGCCCGACATCTGCTGCTTTGCAAGCTCATGCTGCGGGTGCCCCGGAAGCCCGGGATAGATGACGCGGCTGACCAGCGGATGCTGTTCCAGCTTTTCTGCAAGATGCAGCGCATTTTCCTGATGAGCCCGCATCCGGAGCGGCAGCGTCTTGATGCCGCGCAAGGCAAGCCAGCAGTCCCACGGACCGGGGACTGCGCCCGCAGAGCGCTGATAGGTCTTGAGTTCATGATACAGCTTGTCGTCGTTGACCACGACCGCACCGCCGAGCACATCGCTGTGGCCGGAAATATACTTTGTCGTGCTGTGAATGACGATATCTGCTCCCAGTGCAAGCGGATTCTGATATGCCGGGCTTGCGAAGGTGTTGTCCACCGCCAGCAGGATGCCGCGCTGCTCTGTGATGCCGGCAACCGCCCTGATGTCCGTAATCTTCAGGA
The DNA here is from genome assembly GCA_035477855.1 of Dissulfurispiraceae bacterium. Taxonomy (GTDB): domain Bacteria; phylum Nitrospirota; class Thermodesulfovibrionia; order Thermodesulfovibrionales; family Dissulfurispiraceae; genus JAAYUK01. The sequence goes on along the minus strand of DATIKF010000158.1, from coordinate 66,417 downwards.
GCGGATTCGTCGGCGATTCGATGAGGATCAGGCGCGTGTTGTGCTTTACTGCAGTGCGGAACGATTCCGTATCCTCCGCCTTCACATACGTTATCTCGAGCCCCCATGGCCGGAATACCTGTTCAATCAGCCCGTAGGTGCCGAGGTAGATGTCGTCGCTGACGATGAGATGTCCCCCCCCGTGCAGAAGGTTCAGCACTGCCGTAATAGCTGCGACCCCGGAGGCAAAAGCTAGGCTGTGCTTTCCGCCCTCGCTTTCCGCGATGACTGACTCAAGAATCTGCCGGGTCGGATTGCTGCTGCGGGAATACTCAAACCCCCGGTGGTCGTAGACATGCTCAAACGGCACGGTCTGATAGACCGGCGGAACGACGGCGCCCAGACCATCAGGCTGCTGCGCGGTATGAATTAATTTTGTCGCGAGCTTCAAATGCCGTCTCCGCTGATGTGGCCATGCGCATCGTGCCGCGTGATTTTAAAAATCGCATTTGTGGCGAGCAGGTTCGGCCAGAAACGGGTCTGCCCCCAGTTCGTCAGATAAATTTCCCGCAGGATGCTGATTTTTTTCAATGTGCAATATTCCCGGAAATCCTTGATGCTCAGGAAATGAATGTTCGGCGTGTTGTACCAGCTGTACGGCAGGGCTACCGTCGCCGGAGACTTCCCGAAAAAAAAGAGCTCCACGCGTGCCTGAATATAGGCGAAGTTGGAGAAGCTCAGAATGACTTCGCGTCCAACGCGCAGGGCTTCGGATATCAACTGGTCTATCTCGAAGATTTCCTGAATGCACTGGTTCATGATGACAAAATCAAACGTCTTGTCCGGATATTCGCCAAGGCCGCTTTCGATGTCGCTGTGAAATACCGTCAGTCCCTTTTGCACGCAGCGGTAAATGGCCTCGTCATCAATCTCGATGCCCTGCCCGTTCACATCTTTCCGTTCGCGCAGCAGTTCAAGGAGTTCACCGTTGCCGCAGCCGAGGTCCAGAACGGTTGCCTGGTGATGCACCATCTCGGCAATGAGAAGATGTTCCTGCTGTTCGTACTGGGTAAGCTTCGGTTTCATTTTGCCCCCTTGAACACCCGGTCGAGAAAGCCTTTAACGAGCATCTCCTGCTGGCCTATTTCGAGCAGGAAAGCGTCGTGGCCATAGGTGGAGGGAACTTCACAGTAGGTGACATCGACAAAGCGCGTCTTCAGCAGCCGCACCAGGTCGCGTGACTGGTACGAAGGGTAGAGCCAGTCGGACTGAAATGAGATAACCAGAAACTTCACCGCAAAACGCCGGTTCGGAGGAAAGAGGTCCTGGTCCGCAAGATCGAAATAGTCCATCGCTTTCGTGATATAGAGATATGAATTTGCATCAAACCGCTGGACGAATCTATCGCCTTTGTAGTGCAGATAGCCTTCAACCTGGAAATCTGCGTCGAAAGAAAACCCGAGCCGCTCTTTTTTGAGCTGGCGTGAGAACTTTTCTTCCATCGACTTGTCGCTCATATAGGTAATATGGCCTATCATCCGGGCAAGGGCAAGTCCCCGCTCCGGCTGGCCGTTGTCATAATAGTAGCCGCTCTTCCAGGTTGGATCGCTGATAATGGCCTGCCGCGCCACTTCATTGAATGCAATCTGCTGCGGCGAGTGCTTCAGCGACGTTGCGATGGGAATGACCGACAGCACCCGTTCCGGATAGTCCGCAACCCACTGGAGCACCTGCATGCCGCCCATTGAGCCGCCAGAGATCGAAAGCAGCTTGTCGATGCCGAGGTGGTCTATCAGAATCTTCTGCACCGCAACGATGTCCTTCACCGTAATAACCGGAAAGTCGGTCGCATAGTGCCTGCCGGTTTTGGGATTGATGGATGACGGGCCGGTGGTGCCCCGGCATCCTCCGAGGATATTGGAGCAGATCATGAAATATTTGTTGGTATCAAATGCCTTGCCGGGTCCGATCATCGAGTCCCACCATCCCTTGCGGCCGGCAGAGTCTATGCCTGCCGCATGTGCATCTCCGGAAAAAGCGTGGCAGATCAGGATAGTGTTGCTTTTATGCGCGTTTAACTCCCCATAGGTCTCGTAGGCAATATCAATGCTGTTAAGCACAGCGCCACACTCAAGAGTAAGAGGATGCTCCCACTTGAGTAGCTGCGTTGTAACAGGGACTAATGCTTCAGTGTTCAGGTTCTCCATCGCTTCTCCCGATCAAAATTCTGCACTACTCTGCCTCGTCCTGAAAAAGCCAGGTGGAAAGATACCGTTCGCCGGTATCCGGCAGGATGGCAACAATTATCTTACCTGACGATTCAGGCCGCCTGGCAATCTGCAGGGCTGCCCAGAGCGCTGCACCGCTCGAAATTCCGGCCAGAATACCCTCTTTTTTTGCCAAATCCCGCGCTGTTTTTCCTGCATCAGCATGGCTTACCTGAATAATTTCATCAATAATCTTTGTATTCAAAACGGGGGGGATAAATCCCGCACCGATGCCCTGAATCTTATGCGGCCCCGGCTTGCCCCCTGAAAGCACCGGCGAATCAGTCGGCTCGACCGCTGCTATTCTCACGTTCGGCTTACGCTCCTTCAGAAATTCCCCGACACCGGTAATTGTGCCTCCAGTTCCAACGCCGGCAATGAAAACATCGACGGCGCCGTCGGTATCGCGCCAGATTTCCTCTGCCGTTGTTCTACGGTGCACCTCCGGGTTTGCAGGGTTTTCGAACTGCTGCGGAATAAAGCTGTTCGGAATGTTTTTCTGAAGCTCTTCCGCTTTTTCGATTGCTCCCCGCATGCCTTTTGCGCCTTCAGTCAAAACCAGTTCCGCTCCGAATATCTTCAGAAGCTGACGGCGCTCAACGCTCATTGTCTCCGGCATGGTCAGGATAAGCCGGTATCCGCGTACGGCTGCGGTAAACGCTAACCCTATGCCGGTATTGCCGCTCGTCGGTTCGATGATAACACCGCCAGCCTTAAGAATGCCGGTCTTCTCGGCAGCTTCGATCATGGAAACGCCTATCCGTTCTTTTACGCATGAAACAGGATTGAACGATTCCAGCTTCACCAGCACTGTTGCCATGGAGCCGGCGGCAAGCCGGTTGATCTTCACCAGCGGCGTATTCCCCACTGTCTGAGTCACATTCTCAAAAATCCGCGCCATGATCATCTCCCTTTCGAGTGCGGAAGTTCCGACGTCAGGAAAGACGAACAGCTGAACATGAGAAGAGTTGTTCACTTGCAACTGTTTGTTCTTTTCACTCCCTCATTTTCGTCCTTCTCGGCTTTTTATCTAATTTTTGCCTTCCGCGCTTTATCAGATTGTTTTCAAAGCCTGCTCTATATCAGCGATGATATCATCAACATGCTCTATCCCTATGGAGAGGCGAACGTAGTCAGCGGTTACTCCTGTGGCTTTTTGCTGTTCCTCATTTAACTGCTGGTGAGTCGTGCTTGCCGGATGAACGGCAAGCGTCTTTGCATCGCCCAGATTTGCGACATGGGAAATGAGCTTGAGTGAATCTATAAACGACTTGCCCGCTGCCAGCCCACCCTTGACTCCGAACCCGATGAGCGCACCCGCGCCGAGCTTTAAGTATTTATCTGCTTTGGATTTCTCGGGACTCGACGCCAGCCCCGGATAGTTTATCCAAGTAACCTTGGGATGTTTTTCAAGATATTGCGCCACTTTCAAAGAATTATCTGCATGCCGCTCCATTCGCAGATGCAGCGTTTCAAGCCCCTGCAGAAAAAGAAAAGAGTTGAACGGAGAAATACACGGCCCCATATCACGGAGGAGCGTGACCCTCGCCTTGATAATGTAGGCGATGTTTCCGAGCGGCTGCAGTGCTTCGACAAAGTTGATTCCGTGATAACTCGGTTCCGGATCCGCAATCAGCGGAAATTTTGAACTGCCGTCCGGTTGTTTCACAGTCCAGTCGAATCTGCCTGAGTCGATAATGACACCGCCCATTGAAGTTCCGTGCCCCCCGATAAATTTCGTTGCAGAATAAACAATGATATCTGCTCCATAATCGAAGGGACGAAGAAGGTACGGGCTGACCGTGTTGTCGAGAATAAACGGCAACTGATTCGCATGCGCAATGGCCGCCACAGCTTCAATATCCGTCACATTCAGCTTCGGGTTGCCGATGCTTTCGGCGAAAATCGCCTTTGTCTTGGCTGTAATCGCCTTTTCAAGGTTTTTCGGCTCGCCGGAATCGACAAGATTGACCGTGATGCCGAATTTTTTAAAGGTATTCCTGAAAAGACTGAACGTGCCCCCATAGAGGTTGTCGAAAGATACAATCTCATCGCCGCTTTGCGCGATGTTCAGCAGCGCCAGAACTATGGCAGACTGACCGGAAGCAAGCGCAAGGGAGCCAACTCCACCTTCCATCTGAGCCATACGATTTTCAAAGACATCGGTCGTTGGATTCTGAAGCCGCGTGTATATGTTGCCGAACTCTTTCAGTGCAAAGAGACTGGCAGCATGGTCAGTGCTCTTGAAGGTATATGCCGATGTCTGATAAATCGGAACCGCACGCGAACCGGTCGTCGGGTCAGGTTGCTGCCCGCCATGAAGCAATATAGTTTCCGGCCTGTAACTTTGTGTCATTGTCATCCTCCTGAAGCCACGAAAAATTCGGTCGGCCTCGTAGTGGCCGACCGGTCGTCAAGGGGTATTCAAGCCATTCCCTGACAATCCCTATCGGGTTTATGGATTTTATATAAGATGCCTTCTTCCTGTCAACTATCACAATGAAACGCCCTCCGGGACAATCTGATTATCCCTTTTCTAAAGCCTGCTCCAGATCAGCAAGGATGTCGTCAACGTGCTCAATGCCGACCGACAAGCGCACAAAATCAGGGCTGACGCCGGTCGCTTGCTGCTCTTCTTCCGAGAGCTGCTGGTGCGTGGTGCTGGCAGGATGAATGGCGAGTGTCTTTGCGTCACCGACGTTTGCAAGATGGGATATCAACTGCAGCGCGTCGATGAATTTCTTTCCGGCAGACAACCCGCCCTTAATGCCGAATCCTATGATTGCGCCACTGCCGAGCCTGAGGTATTTATCGGCCTTTGTTTTTTCGGGACTCGACGCAAGGCCCGGATAGTTCACCCATGATACTTTAGGATGTTTTTCCAGAAACTGAGCCGTTTTCAGGGCATTTTCGGCGTGTCGCTCCATACGCAGATGCAGCGTTTCAAGTCCCTGGATAAACTGGAAGGAGTTGAACGGCGACACTGCCGGCCCCAGATCGCGCAACAATGTTACGCGCGCTTTAATGATATAGGCTATGTTGCCGAGCGGTTTCAACGCTTCAACGAAGTTGATGCCGTGATAGCTCGGATCGGGGTCCGCAATCAGCGGGAACTTTGAGCTGCCGTCCGGCTGCCTGACCGTCCAGTCAAACCTGCCTGAATCGACGATGACGCCGCCGATGGAAGTCCCGTGGCCGCCAATAAATTTGGTTGCCGAGTAAACCGCAACATCAACGCCATGCTCAAAAGGCTTCAGCAGATAAGGGCATACGGTATTATCAATGATAAACGGCAGATTGCCGGCATGCGCGATTGAGGCGACGCGTTCCAGGTCAGTTACGTTCAGTTTCGGATTGCCGATGCTCTCCGCATAAATCGCCTTGGTCTTGGGGGTAATCGCTACCTTCAGATTTTCCGGATCAGCGGAATCCACGAACTTGACCGTAATGCCGAATTTGGCAAAGGTATACTTGAAAAGACTGTACGTGCCGCCGTACAGGTTGTTGAATGAGACGATCTCGTCGCCTGCCTGGGCGATATTCAGAATCGCCAGCGTGATAGCCGATTGGCCTGACGCTACCGATAGGGCGCCAACGCCGCCCTCAAGCTGCGCCATCCGCTGCTCGAAAACGTCCGTGGTCGGGTTCATGAGACGGGTATAGATGTTGCCGAACTCTTTGAGTCCGAAAAGATTCGCTGCGTGCTCCGTGCTTTTGAACTGATACGAAGTCGTCTGGTAAATAGGCACCGCACGAGAGCCGGTCGTTGGGTCAGACACCTGACCGCCATGCAGCAAAATGGTTTCCGGCCTATAGCTCTGTTTCATGTTTTCCCTCCAAAATTGAGTTGCTTATTCCGGCTGCACGACTATACCAGAATTATACTATAATTCCTATCTGTTTTATAGAGTTTAAGAAAGTGGAAAGCTCTCTGTCAAGAACTTTTTTGCGGGATTTACTTCTGCAGAAAGATGTCCACCAGTCGGTCGAGTTCATCGAGAGAATAATACTCTATCTCGACGACCCCTTTTTTGCCTTTGTGGTGGATTTTAACTTTGGTACCAAGCGCCCGGACAAGCCTGTACTCAAGATCGACAACCTCGAGCATCTTTTCCTGTTTCTTTGCCTTGGGTGCAGGATGCGCAGTTTTCTTGCAGAACGCCTCGGCAGCGCGGACGCTCATGCCAAGATTCATGATGACCTTTGCAGCCTCTATCTGCTTCTGCTTGCTTTCTATTGAAAGAATTGCCTTTGCATGGCCCATCGTAATGCTTCCCGAATTCACATGTGCCTTGATTTCGTCCGGCAGTTTGAGGATGCGGAGATAGTTGGCGATAGTCGCCCGCTCTTTGCCCACACGCTCGGAGAGGATTTCCTGGGTAAGCTTGAATTCCTTCATGAGGCGGTCGAACGCTTCTGCGGTTTCAACCGGGTTCAGATCTTCGCGCTGAATATTTTCGACAAGTGCAATCTCTATTGCGTCCTGAGAGGAAACATCCTTGACCAGCGCCGGAATTTTTTTGAGCCCGGCAAGCTGTGATGCACGCCACCGCCGTTCACCCGCAATCAGTTTAAAGGTGCCGTCGCCGACGCGCGATACAATGACAGGCTGAAGAACGCCTTTCTCTTTGATAGAGTCGGCCAGATCCCTCAACGCCTCGTCTCGAAAGACTTTCCTCGGTTGATGAATATTCGGCACAATCTTCGCAACATCAATTTTGACAACTTCATCTCCCTTTTCAGGGAGCAGTGCTTCAAGTCCTCTACCCAGTGCGCTTTTCATAGAGCATCTCCAGAGCAAGGGCAAGGTAACTCTGCGCGCCTTTTGAGCGCGAATCATAGAGTATGGCCGGCTTTCCGTGGCTCGGTGCCTCACCCAGCGTTACGTTTCTTGGGATTTGTGCTTCGTAGATTTTGTCGGGGAAATACTTCTTCACTTCCGCAGCAACCTGATGCGAAAGAGTGTTGCGGGCATCAAACATGGTCAGAACAATGCCTTCAATCTCGAGCGTCGGATTGAACGAGCCGCGCACCAGCTGTAACGTGCGGGTGAGCAGGCTCAGGCCTTCGAGAGAATAATACTCGCACTGCACCGGCACAACAACTGAATCGGCCGCAACAAGTCCGTTCAGTGTAAGCAGCCCGAGCGACGGCGGGCAGTCGATAAAGATAAATTCAAAACGATCTTTCAGCGGCTCAAGCGCTGCACGGAGGATGTGTTCCCTGCCCTCGCGTTGCACCAGTTCGACCTCGACGGCGAGAAGGTCGATGGTGGATGGAGCAAGATAGAGGCTGGACATCTGCGTGGGGACGATGACTTCTTCCAGCGTATGCCTGCCGGTATAGACATCGTAGAGGCTGCGGCCTATTTGATCACGGGACAGGCCGAGCCCGCTTGTTGCATTGCCCTGCGGGTCGTTGTCAAGAACAAGAATATCAGCCTTTTCGAGCGCCAGCGACGCTGCAAGATTTACCACGGTAGTGGTTTTGCCGACGCCGCCCTTTTGGCTCGCAACAGCGATACTTTTACCCATAAGGTATTGATTTTAGCATGATTTGAACGGAGAATGACAGGCGCCTTGCCGGTAAATGCATAATTAAAGACAAAAACACTTGGCGATTGCCCGCATCCGCCTCAGGCATGCTTGAGTTCGGCCCTGATTACCGCGTGTTCTTCATGAATTCCAGCCAGATCGGCAGCGCTGCGCGCGCTCCGGTCTCTTTAACGCCAAGCGGTTTATTGTTGTCTCTCCCCACCCATACGCCCACGACCAGCCGATCATCAAAGCCGACAAACCAGGCATCGGTAAAGTCATTCGTTGTTCCGGTCTTGCCGTACACTGTCCGTTTCAGCTCTTTTGCGCGCATGGCGGTTCCGGACTCAATCACCTCCCGCAGCAATTCCCGCATGCCGTCGACCGTCTCGGGCGGCAGAACCTGTTTTGTCTGAGGAATGACTTCATCAAGCTGAATTCCGTCTCGACTCAGCACCCGGTCATGCGAAAGAGGTTCCAAGCGTCTGCCCGTCGCAAAGACCGCATAGGCAGCCGTGAGATCAAGCGGGGTAACATCCGAAGCGCCAAGAGCAGTCGGCAGATACGGCTGAAGCTTGCTGCGATATCCGCATTTCTGTGCAAACTCAATGACATTGTCGATGCCGAGATGATTCGCGAGACGCACGGTCGCCACGTTCAGCGACAGCGCCAATGCTTTTCTGAGCGTCACTTCCCCGCGAAACTCTCCATCATAGTTCCTGGGTGACCACAAGCTCCCCTGCTTTCCGCCCGGGAATGAAATCGGGGCGTCACGGATGGTGTCTTCAGGCTTCATGCCGTTTTCGAGTGCTGTAGCATAAACAAACGGCTTGAATGCCGAGCCGGACTGTCGCATCGCCTGCGTGGCACGATTAAATTGAGTCTCCCAGAAGTCCGTTCCGCCTACCATCGCCCGGATCTGTCCGGTGCGGACATCAAGAGCGATAAGAGCAACCTGCACCCCTTTCTTCACCCGCTTTTCCATTGCCGATATGCCGTGCTTTACCGCGGCTTCAGCGTGCTTTTGCAGGGAAAAGTCGACGGTTGCGTAAATCTTCATGCCCGAGATGTAAATCTTGTCTCCATATTTTGCCTCTATCTGCTGGCGCAAAAACTCCACAAAGTACGGGGCTTCATATCTCCGGGAAAAGCGCTTTGCCGGCAACGGCTCGCGATTTGCGCCATCATACTCCGCCTTCGTTATATAGCCGAGGTCCAGCATGCTGTTCAGCACAAGGCTTCGACGAAATTTCGCCTTTTCGGGACTGCGAAAAGGCGAAAACTGAGACGGAGCCTTCGGCAGCCCTGCTACCATTGCCGCCTCACCAAGCGTCAACTGCCCGACCGACTTGCCGAAATAGGACTGCGCGGCAGCTTCAATGCCATATGCCTGCGCGCCGAAATAGGCCTGATTCAAGTACATGCCGAGGATTTCATCTTTGGTGTATCGTTTTTCGATCTGCAGAGAGATCAGGGCTTCCTTGATTTTACGTGCCACGCTCTTTTCCGGCTTTAAAAAAAGCATTTTGGTAAGCTGCTGGGTGATGGTACTGCCGCCCTCAACGATCTTGCGCGCCATAATATCCTTATACAGCGCGCGGAGGATACCGATGATATCAACGCCGGGATGAAGGTAGAAGCGCTGATCCTCAATGGCGACAATCGCCTTTTTCATGCGATCCGGAATCTGGTAATGCGGAACGAAGTTGCGGCGTTCGAGATAAAATTCAGCAAGCACTTTATTGTCGGCCGAATAAACCATGGTCGCTTCTATAGGCCGGTACGTTTCGAGGGTTTTGACTTCAGGCAGGTCTGCGAGCATCCAGTAGGCGAAGCCGCCGCCCGCGCCGATAACGATGCCGATTACTGCGAGAACGAGCAGCACTTTCCAGTTTGTCAAAAAGGACATGAGGGTATTATAGCAAGAGTATCCGAAAGGCAGAACTCAGAAGAGAGAATTCAGGAGTCAGATGTCAGAAAAGAAGAGCATAATAAGGGACTGCTCTCCACACGGTTTTGAGCCGCGCCCGCCCGGACACGTTGAAGGCTTTTTTTGCTTTTTGCCGTTCTCCTGACTTCTGAATTTGGAATGCTGACTCCTGTCTTTTGCTATAGTAAATACATGCAGCCTGATCTCTCAAACGTGCCGACCAATGCCGGTGTTTATATGTTCAAAGACCGCAAGGAAGCGGTGCTCTATGTGGGCAAGGCGAAAAACCTGCGGAGCCGCCTCCGGAGCTACTTCCAGCAGTCCGCGGATCTTGATGTGCGGAAGTCCCGCATGGTACGGCTTATTCGCGATTTTTCTTTTATCGCAACCGGAAATGAACTCGAAGCCTTTATTCTCGAAGCGTCACTCATCAAACAGCACAAGCCTCCCTTCAATGTTGTGCTCCGCGACGACAAGAGTTATCCGTACATCATGATTACGGTGAAGGAAGCATGGCCGCGCGTGCAGGTGGTGCGGCGGGTCAGAAAAGACGGCAACCTTTACTTCGGCCCGTATGTTCCCGCACAGGCAATGTGGGAGGCGATCGACTTTATCCGCCGGAATTTCTCTGTCCGGACCTGCAGACACGACCTCGCCTCGCCGCTGCGTCCCTGCATCCAGCACCAGATTAAGCGCTGCCCGGCACCCTGCGCCGGACTGGTCGGCAAGGAAGAATACCGGAAGGCTGTGGATGACATTGTCCTCTTTCTCAAGGGACATAAGCGGGGCCTGCTTGAGCGACTCGAAAAACGGATGCATTCCCTTGCGGAAGATCTCCGATTCGAGGATGCCGCCCGGATGCGCGACCGACTTGCAATGCTTCGGAAGGCATTTGAAGCGCAGAGCGTTATCGCGCCGGAACTCGGTGACCTGGATGTATTCGGCTTCTGTGGCGGCGACACTGCCCGCAGTCAGCGCGTGGCCGTTGAGATCTTGTTTGTCCGCAATGGCGTGCTGATTGGCGCCCGCGACTATATAATCGACAATCCGATAAGCAGCGCCCCTGCAGAAATCCTGCGTGAGGTGATTCGAAGCTTTTACTCAAAAGATATCCTTCCGCCGCCGCTCATTGTGTTCGATCTGCTGCCGGAGAGCCGCGATATACTGGCGGAATGGCTGACAAAAAGGCTCGAGGAACCGGTAGTTCTTGCAGCCCCGAAGAGGGGAAAAAAGCGGGCACTTGTTGTCATGGCAAATGAGAACGCCCGGCTTGCATATGAAAGAAAATCGAATCGTTCCGCCGATGACATGCTTGCCGACATCCGGATACGATTGGGAATCAGAACGCTCCCGCGGACCATCGGAGCCTTCGATGTGTCGACCATTCAGGGGAGCGAATCGATTGGTGCATTTGTCTATGCGGAAAACGGAGAGTTCAAAAAAGAATATTACCGGCATATGAGAATTACCAGCGTCTCCGGTGTGGACGACTACGCCATGTTACGGGAAACTATCGGGAGGACGCTCCTGAATCTCAATGACAGGATTCCCGATCTGATACTCATCGACGGAGGGCGCCGCCAGCTCGATAGTGCGCGGCAGGTTTTGGCTGAACTGGAGATTGACCGCGACCTTGTCGGCATCGCAAAAAAACCGGATCGTATTTTTCTGACGGATGGCGGGGTTATCCCCATCGATGATGCTTCCAGATCTTCGCTCTTTCTTCGCCGCATCCGCGACGAGGCGCACCGCTTTGCGATAACTTACCACCGCAAGCTCAGGGACAAGCGGCTGAGCGAATCGCTCCTGGAGCAGGTTTCTGGCATTGGCCCCCAACGAAGGCTCGAACTGTTACGCCGCTTTGGAAGCCTCGGCAATATCAGAAAAGCATCCGCCGATGATATTATGAAAGTCAGAGGCATTTCCCGGGCGGCGGCAGAAAGCCTTTTGCAGATCATCAATCGCAAGGAAAGTGAATAGATGAGCATTTATGTTTCCGGTTCAATGGCGTATGACCGAATCATGGATTTCCCGGGACGGTTTGCCGACCATATCATGCCGGACAAGATCCACATACTGAACGTCTGCTTCACGGTGAACGGCATGACAGAAAAACTTGGAGGCACCGCAGGAAATATTGCATACACGCTTGCCCTGCTCGGTGAAAAGCCGATCCTCGTCGCCACTATCGGAAAAGATTACGCCACCTATTTTGAAAGGCTGAACGATAACGGCATAGCCACCGACAGCCTGACAATAGTGCAGGATGAGTTTACTGCGGGGGCTTACATCACCACCGACAAGGCGGACAACCAGATTACGGGCTTTAACCCCGGCGCCATGAAGCGCCGGGCACGATACGACTTCTCCGGCGCTGATGCAACGAACTCCATCGGGGTCATTGCGGCGGGCAATCTGGAAGATATGGCTGAGCTTGCTGCTGTGTATCGTCACAATAGGATTCCATTTATCTGCGATCCGGGGCAGTCTCTTACCGCATGGAACGGAGACTCGCTGCGTGAGTGGATAGGCGGATGTGCAATTCTGATCACCAATGACTACGAATTCGAACTTGTGATGAAGATGACCGGCCTGAAACGTGAAGGCCTTCTCTCGCTTGCAGAAACAGTCATCATCACGCTCGGCGAGAAAGGTTCATTGATCGTTACACGCGATGCTGAAGAGTCGGTACCGACAGCGCCGGTTTCAGACGTCATCGACCCGACCGGTGCAGGCGATGCCTATCGTGCAGGACTTATCAAAGGCATGATGATGGGGAGGCCCCTGACTGTGGCCGGACGCATGGGAGCCGTGGCCTCGGCCTATGCCATCGAACATTACGGCACGCAGGAACACCGGTTTGCGTGGGATGATTTTTCTGCGCGGTATCGGTCAGCATTCGGCTCCTCAATTTAAGGACCGCCTGTCAATACGGGGGCAGCCGATATGCACGTTCATGAGACGCTTTTTTTTCAATTCCTTCTGCCCCCCGTTTTTTTGTCAGCATGACCGCAACTCGCCCTGCTGTCATACATGCCGGACGCAAATCACGTATTTATTTATGTGCTGATATATTTCGGCGTTCTTTCCTCTGTTGCGGAAGTCTCTTATTATTTGTGTCATAATTCCAATTCTGCATCAGTGCTTTTCCTGATGCGGATCGGCTTATTGCTGCCAAAGAAAAGACACGCACGGCGTCACCTTGAAGATAATGTGAACTATTCTTTTTTGAATGGCGTTTCAAACCCACTGGTCAATTTCATTGCAAAAAGATGTTCTTGCGGATACAAGAATGGAAAGGATCTGCACTATGCCGGGTATTCGGCGGAAAACAAGTCGCAGGCATAAAAAAATACGGCACCATGACAATTGATGAAAAGACCGCAGCAGGAATTCCGTGCCTTCTGCTCCTGAAATGATGCTTCTTGTTTCCCCTCAGGTATTGTAAAATGAAGCTACCATAAAGACAGCAATAGGAGATACCATGGACGACATCCAGAAAAAAATCTCATTTGATGACCTTCATATCCCCGGCCTTCCGGATACCTCAGCGCAGCTGGTCGCCGCTCTGCAGGACAACTTCTGTTCCGTCCAGAAGCTCGAAGAGCTTATCTGCCGCGACCCGGCTCTGACTGCTGAAGTTCTCAAGATTGTCAACGCTCCGTTATATGCTTCGGGCAAGTCGGTAAATACCGTTGCTGAAACGATTATGTTCATCGGCCTGGGCAATCTGGTTTCGCTGGTTTCCATCGCCGCATTGACAAACGCGTGCATGAAAAGCAGCATTGATAAGGAGATTATCCGCCACCTTCTCGCCGTCTCCTCTGCCGCTACCCAGCTTGCGGAGCAGGCCGACGCGGTCAAGGTGAGGCGGGAGATAGCTGTTGTTGCAGGCCTGCTGCATGACATCGGCAAAGTGGTGATCTTTACAAGCCTGCCGCAGGAATATTCGCGCATCCATGACGAGGCGGGTGGCAGCGGCAGGCCGTTTGCTGAGGTTGAGCAGGAAATGCTCGGCTTTAATCACTGTGCCGTAGGAGTTCTTCTTGCCAGACGCTGGCACTTCCCTCTTGTCTACCAGCATGCGCTGGAGCATCATCACGACGAGCCAATTTCTGAGGAGAAGCTCTCCGAAGCGGACGCTCTCTGCTATATTGTCCGTGCGGCTGACAAGACGGTGCTTGACGCCGGGATAGGAGTGGGAACCTCAACTGAGCAGGATCTGCCGAAGTTGCTGAAGGTGCTGGATATCGGGCAGCCGGCGTATGAGCGTATTGCAAAAAACATTGCTTCCATGAAAACCCTCTCCGTATAGAGAGCTGAACGTTTAGTCCTGCTTTTTGATGTATTGATTCCAGACAAGAAAGAGCTCCCGGGTGGCGCGTACATCACGGGCGCAATACCGGGCAATGTCGATATGCCGTCCGGCTTGAAAGAGATCCTTCACATCAGCCCCTGAAATGCCGTCCTCCTTGGAGCTTTTGATGCCGAAGGTCCGGCACCACATGTCGAGGCTGAAGCGCCGCTTGACCGCTCCGAAAAAGGTGAGCTGATCAAACAGGTCGATATGGGCTGCATGATAGCGGTTCGGCATCAGGTCGCGCATAGGTTTCACGCGGTTGACCGCCGAACGTATCAGGAGAAAAGGGCAGTCAAAGGTTCGTCCGTTAAAGGTGATAAACTGCCCGCATGATGCCATCACCTTCCAGAAGCGTTCGAGAATTTCCTGCTCGGTGCCGCACTGGTAGGCAAGTCCGTCTTCTTCAAACGGGAGCAGCATGTCTCCGGGAGTCTGAAAGAAAACCCATCCCTTGTTGGTATCGGCATCGAGCATGCCGATGGTGACGATTTCAGCGGTGTTCGGGTAAAGGGAAAGGCTGTCCTTTATCTTTTCGGCATCCTCATCGCTCTCGGCGTAGCGCAGCAGATATTCCTGCGTCGCGCTTTCCAGGTCATCAAAGTTGTGTCCGACCGTTTCTATGTCGAAAATGATTTTTTTCATAGTGTCAAACAACAATGCGTGACAGGCTTCTTGAGCCGCCACGCATCGGACTGTCCTTTATGATATATATCACGCGCTCCAGGTACGTTCTATGCTAAGCCGCCTGCCTCGGCATCTGCTCAATGACCTTCCACGACTTCAGAATGTCGATAGCGCGCAGCAGCTGGGTGTCATCTTTTTCTTCAACCTCAATGACCGCTTTTTCTTCGTCCTTTTCCCTGTCTTTTTTTAATGGTTCGCCCCTTTCATTCTTCAGGTGGCGATCCAGATCAATTTCACGCATCACCGGAAGCTCTTTCACGTCCTTGCTGTCCTTCGGAGCTTCAAGCTTCACAACGATATCCGGGACAATGCCGGTGCTCTGAATGCTCGTACCGTTCGGGGTATAGTACTTAGCCGTGGTCAGGCGAAGGCCGGATCCGTCGGACATCGGCACAAGGCTCTGGACCGACCCCTTGCCGAATGTTTGCACCCCGAGCACTACGGCGCGCTTCCAGTCTTTCAGTGCGCCGGCGACAATTTCTGAAGCGCTGGCGCTTCCCTGGTTGACGAGGACAACTATGGGAATCTGCTCATATGTTTTGAATTCATCATCCGTGAAATACTCTATCTTCTCGCCGATTCGTCCCTTGATGTAAACAACCAGCTTTTTCTTCGGGAGAAACTGTTCGGTCACTTCAACGGCGGCATTCAGAAGACCGCCGGGATTGTTCCGCATATCGAGCACCAGCGACTTCATGCCGGCTTTCTGAAGCTCTGCAAGGGCTTTCGACATATCGCTTGCGGTCGTCTCCTGGAACTGGGTCAGCTTGACATACCCGATGTCATCGCGGATCATCTTGGACTTGACGCTTCGGATCTTGATGATATCGCGTACGATAGTGAACTCTTTCGGCTCTTTCCATCCGTCGCGGAAAATGGTCAGCGTCACCGATTTCCCTTTCGGTCCGCGCATCCGCGTCACAGCGTCGTGAATGCCCATGTCCTTTGTGGATTCGCTGCCGATTTTCAGGATCTTGTCTCCTGCCTTCAGCCCGGCGCGGTAAGCGGGGGTATCTTCAATAGGCGCAATCACGGTAAGGACGCCGTCTTTTGTGGATATCTGAATACCGAGACCGCCGAATTCACCTTTTGTATCTGCCTGAAACTCCTTGAACTGCTCCGGTGTCATATAGCCGGAATGCGGATCCAGAGACAACAGCATGCCCTTAATTGCGCCGGTTATCAGATCCTTTGTCTTGACTTCATCGACATAATTCTTCTTTATCATCGTCATAACTTCGGTAAAGAGACGGAGGTCATCATAGCTGCTCTGGGCGCTGACAGCCTGCATGCCCCACCTGCCCAGCACAATACCACCGAAAATAATGAGCAAAGCTGCCGGAATCAATAGTAGTTTTTTTCGCGAAAACATGCGCCTCCTCCTCTATCGCCTTCCCAGCCATTGCTGGGGATCGAGCGGTTTTCCTTTATAGCGGATTTCAAAATAGAGCCCGCTGTTGCCGGTCGCCTGAGACTCACCAATCTCACCAACCGACTGATTTTCTTTTATTATAGCTCCGTTATGGGAAAAAATCCTCGAAAGGTTGCCATAAAGCGTGTGGTAACCGGCGCCGTGGCTGACGATGACGAGCTGCCCGTAGCCCTTGAACGAATCCGCATAGACGACCCTGCCTTCGGCAACAGCTTTTGCCGGAGTGCCGGAAGCAGCTTTGATGGTAAGTCCGCTCCGGAAGACCGGAAGATTGAAGATCGGATCGATCTGGCTGCCGTATTTCAGTTCGACGCTTCCATGCACAGGCCAGGGAAGCTTCCCTTTCAGGCGGGTAAAAGCACTGTCTTCGTATACGTCTTCCCGCTTGCTGCTGCCGGCCCGGCCGGAAGCTCCCTTTTTCCGTGACAGTTCTTTCTGCTCGGCTTCCTTGAGTATGCGGGCAAGCCGGTTCTGGTCTTCCTTGAGACTCTGTATGAGATGCTCATACATTGATTTGTCTTTTCGGACCTGAGATAGCAGGGCTTCCCTGCGCTTCTGCTTCTCTTTGATTGACTCCTCGAGCTTCGCAATTTTGCGTTCTTCCGCCTGCAGCGATGCCTTAAGCCCTTTCAGCTGTTCCTGCTCCTTCCCTAAAGAAACAAGCGTAGCCTGATACTTTGCGATAACCTTTTGGTCCTGAGCCGAAATGTCTTTTAAATAGCGCATCAGGCGCATCGACTTGCCTAAATCCTCAGTGGTGAGGAGGATGAGGAGAGCATCGTTCTGTGCATTTGCTTTTTGAAGGGCGCGCAGCCGCTTTTTCAGATGATCGCGCTGCGCTTCAATCGCTGATGAACTCTTGGCAATCTGGCCCTGAACAGCGGTAATCTTCTCCTGGATAGCATGCATGCGAACCCGTTGTCTCCTGTGCTGCCCCTCGACCTCACGCAGTTCGTCAGCCGCCCGCCGGAGCTCGTCAAGAACAGAAGTCTCCATTTTTTTTGTCTGTTCAAGCTTCTTCTTGTGCTGGCGGAGGTCGCGATCAATTTTTTTATACTGCTCTTTGGTGCTTTCAGCAGCAAATGCATATGGAGGCATTAACAAAAAAGACGCAATCAGACAGCACCAGAATGCTGCCTTGATGAAGGGTGCGAACAAGGAAGCGGTCATGCACATCCGTTCAAGCACTCACGAAAACCGGATTCTGCCGATTGCGACGAGCGCACCGACGACCCCGAAGCAGAGCCCGCCCAGTGGAAGTGCAACCGCGATTTCATGCGGGAACACCAGCAAGGAAACAAACGGCAGCAACGCCCCCAACTGCATGACCAGCAGATAGTAACAGCCGTATGCTCCCAGCATGCCCAGCGCCCCGCCCACGAGACCAATCGTTCCGCCCTCCATGAGAAACGGGAGGCGAATGAACGCGCTGGAGGCTCCAAGCAGTTTCAGGATCTCAACATCCTCACGCTTGCGGTAAAAAAGATTCTTGACACTGCTGTAAATGATAAAAACCACGCCGAATGCAATAAGGCCGAATACCGCAAGCCCGACCGTCGTCACCGCATGTTTCAGCTGTGCAATCGTATCGGCAATTTTTTCGCCGTTGTAAACCGAGTCTACCCCCGGGAGCGCCTTGAGTGCTTCCGAAATCTCACGCACCGAGGAGACAGATACAAATTCCTGCTTCAGCTTGATATCAAGGGAAGAGGAGAGCGGATTGTCCTGCAGCCCCTCCAGAACAGTCCCTATGTCGGCGACCGACTTTTTCAACTCTTCAAGTGCCTGCTCCTTTGCAATGTACTTGACATCCGCAACGTCGCCCCGCTTTTTAATCTGAGCCGTCAACTCCTGCACGTCCTGTTGGGAAAGTCCGTCTTTCAGATACACAGATATCGAAAAGCGCTCCGGAAGCTTGCCGGCAAGGCTTTCAGTATTGTAAAACACAAAATACATGAGGCTTACAATAAGCAGGCTTGTTGCAACAGCCAGAACGGTCAGCAGATTGATCCACTTCTCGCGCCAGATGCTCTGAAGCGCGACATGCAAAGAATAAGAAATCTGCATTAACCGACCTCCTCGCCTATGATGTTGCCGGTATCAAGCCGGATCACCCGGCTTCCGGTGCGGCGGTACATATCCTGGAAATGGGTTGCTATCACAACGGTTGTCCCCTGAAGATGAATTTCGTGAAAAATCGAAATGATATCATGCGCAATTTCTTCGTCGAGATTGCCGGTCGGCTCGTCCGCAAGGACAACAAGCGGATTCGCCACGATAGCGCGTGCAATAACAATGCGCTGCTGTTCACCGCCGGAAAGGGTCTTTGGAAAGACCTCAATCTTGTGGCGCAGATGCACCTTCCTCAGCGCCTCAGTCACCAGCGGCTTGATCTCCTTATCCTTCATGCCTCGTATCTGCAACGGCAGCGCAACATTTTCAAAAACCGTCAGATCGTTCTTGAGCTTGAAGTCCTGAAATACGATGCCTATCGAACGGCGCAGTGCCGGAATTTCCCGCTCCTTCATGATCGGAAAGTGAAAAGTGCCGATCGTGATTTCACCCTCATCCGGCATCTCTTCAGCGTATATCAGTTTCAGCAGGGTTGTCTTGCCGGCACCGCTGTGCCCGGTAACAAAGACCATCTCGCCTTTTTCGACCTTGATGTTGATGTTCCGGAGAACCGACTGCCCGTCGTAATACTTGGCAACATTTTTGAACTCGATCATGGAGGTTCCTATTTCTGCGCCAATCCTGCTCTGGCAGTTTCTGCGATCGATTCCGGGGTCAGCCCGAAAAGCTGCAGAAGTTCATCTGCAGGCCCCGAACAGCCAAAGGTATCCTGAACGCCGACTTTCTTAATCAGAACCGGATGCTGCTCCGAAAGATATTCGGCAACCGCGCCGCCCAACCCGCCGAGCACTGAATGCTCCTCGCAGGTAACAATGAATTCCGATGTTTTTGCAGCTTCAAGGAGAAGCGCCTCATCGAGCGGCTTGACCGACACCATGTTAATAACACCGGCATCAATGCCTGACTGTGCGAGCATTTCTTTTGCCTTGAGCGCCATAGGCAGCATGATGCCGATAGCGACGATATTCACATCCCTGCCAATGCCGAACGAATAGCCTTTGCCGATCTCAAACCTATACTCCTGCGGCATGCATGCAGGAACCTTGGCGCGTCCGAGACGGACATAGACCGGGCCGTCAAATGCCGCTGCCGTCTGGATGACCTGGCGGGTCTCATAGCCGTCGGATGGAACGATAACCGTCATGCCGGGCAAAACACGCATCAGCGCAATGTCTTCAAGCGCCTGATGCGATGCGCCGTCTTCGCCGACCGTCAGTCCGCTGTGCGACGCGCAGAGTTTTACATTCAGATGCGAATAACAAATGGTCTGCCGGATCTGTTCCCATGCGCGGCCGGTCTCAAAGACCGCGAAGGTCGATGCAAAGGGGATTTTGCCTGAAAGGGCCAGTCCTGCTGCCGTCCCGACCATGTCCTGCTCAGAGATTCCCATGTTGAAAAATCGCTCCGGAAAGAGCTTTGCGAACTTGGCGGTCTTGGTTGAACCGGAAAGGTCCGCGTCAAGAACGACTATCTTTTCATGCGCAGCGCCGAGTTCGGCGAGTGTCGCGCCATAAGCATCACGCGTTGCCACGTTCTGGCCGCAAAAGTCGGTGGTGGTCTGTGGTTTCGTCTCTTCTCTGCCGCCCATTTATTCTCCCAATTCCTTTAACGCTATTGCGAGTTCTTCCCGATTCGGCGTCACTCCATGGTATTCGGCCTTGTCTTCAAAAACCGAAACGCCTTTGCCTTTCACCGTTTGCGCCAGAATGATCGTCGGCCTGCCCCTGACGGTTTCCGCAACATCCAGTGCTCCGACAATCGCCTGCATATCGTGGCCGTCAATCTCAATCGTGTTCCAGCCGAACGCCTGCCATTTTGCGCCGACCGGATCAATCCGCATGACATCTTCGCAACGACCGTCAATCTGGAGACTGTTGAGGTCAACAATCGCGCAGAGGTTGTCAAGCCGATAATGTCCGGCTGACATTGCGGCCTCCCAGACCTGGCCTTCCTGCGTCTCCCCGTCGCCGAGCAGGCAGTAAACACGCGCCGGCACCTTGTCCAGCTTTAATCCCATGGCTATCCCGTTTGCAATCGACAGCCCCTGCCCAAGCGAACCGGTCGAAACTTCAACGCCGTTCAGCAATTTTGAGGACGGGTGTCCCTGCAACGGACAGCCGATCTTGCGCAGATTGCCGAGAAGCGATTTGTCGAAATATCCGGCAAGCGCAAGCGCCCCGTACAGCACCGGCGCAGCGTGCCCCTTTGAAAGAATAAAGCGATCTCGTTCCGGCCACTTCGGCTCGTCGACGCGGTGGCGCATTTTGTAGAAATAGAGAGCGGTTACAATGTCAGCGGCAGAGAGCGAACCGCCGGTGTGGCCGGATCCTGACTCTGCAAGCATCTTCACGATTTCAATTCTGAGCCTTCGTGCCTGCTCCCTCAGCTGGGCAACATCGGCGGTCTTTCCTGCTTCAGCAGCCATGGAATCACCCTTTCTGACGACAAAAATTTCCTCATTATAAACCATTCAGCCAATAAAAATATAATTGTATAGCTCCATATCGTCAGCGTTTAGCGGGGTTCATAGTGCTTGCGTTGTCCGGAGTCGTGAATTGCATTTTCCGCTTCTCCATCGTCCCGAGCGGACACACAGAGCACCTTGGCGCCGGCTTGCAGAATTCCTTCCCGATTCTGACGAAAAGAGCGTGATACTCATTGAAGAGCCCGGCTTCATGCGGAAGATGCTTATGAAAAAGCCCCTGAAACTCATCGTATGATTTCTCGTATGGCAGCACACCATGCCTTGACAGAACGCGCTTTGTATACGCATCGATCACGAAAACCGGCTTTTCAAGAGCATAGAGCAGAATAGAGTCAGCGGTTTCTGGCCCGATTCCGTTCACGGCGAGCAGCTCCGGGCGCAGTTCATCAAGCCTCTGCTTCTTCATCTTTGCCATGCTGCCATCGTATGCGGATGCCAGGTAGGCAACAAATGCCTTCACCCGCTTGGCTTTTACGTTGAAGTATCCGGCAGGGCGGATCAGTTCTGCAAGATCGCCATGGGGCAAGTCATGCAAAGCTTTCGCATTCACCATTTTGGCCAGCTTCATTTTCACAATCGCCTTTTCAACGTTTGACCAGTTCGTATTTTGGGTCAGAATTGCACCGATTGCGATTTCAAACGGGGTATCTCCCGGCCACCAGTTCTGTGGCCCGAAAGCATGCAGGAGCGCCTTGTAGAGGGCAGGCAACGAACGGATTTGCCTCATGAAGGGACTTTGTTCGTCATGCGGTAGACAAATGCGAGAATTTCTGCGACGGCCTTGTAAAGTTCGGGAGGGATTTCCTGCCCCAAGTCGAGCGTAGACAGAATTTCGACCAGCTGCTTGTCTTCCCTGAGCGGAATGTTGTTTTCTTTCGCAATGCCGAGAATCTTCTCCGCAATCAGGCCGCTCCCCTTTGCAACCACGCGCGGGGATTGCTCTTGCCGGGGATTATAGCGCAGAGCCGCTGCCTTGATGCGCCTGTCAGGCATCAGCGCTCACCGTCAGAAACATCAGAAGCTATCCGGTCAAAATCAACCATGCTGTTTTTCTGGTTGCTGGTTGTCGTCTTTCATGCCTTCACACTCACCATTGTCTCAGGAGCATCTATCCGGTTGAACTGGTTATGGATGGCGTCAGGGACATCAAGCACCTGCACCGACAGCAAAGAAAGCCCGCTTTGCCGGAACGTTTTTTTTAGATCTTCAGCATGTTCTGTCATTCGCGCTTTCAATGCCGGATCTTCGGCCCAGAACGAGACGGCATAATCTGCCCCGTTTTTCATGACAAGCACCGAGATGCGTCCGTATCTGTCAAGGTTCAGATTGATGCGGCAGGTGCTGAGCCCTCCGCGCATGCCTGCCCGGCCTTCTTTCTTGAGCGCGATATCGCCGTCCCGCAGCTGTTTCCAGTCTAACGGCAAAAAAGTGTAGAACGATTCTGTCGTCTTTGAAAGAAGCTGGAAGGTCTCGACATCTTTTAGCAGTCCATTGACCTGTTGAGCAAGGGTTTGCTGGGCAGCTTTCATCCCTTCTCCATGCAGCCCTGTTCCTGCCTTGACAGAACCATCTATCTGGCCCTCCGCCATCGCAGCCTTGAGACCGAGCAGCAGCGCCTTCAGATCATGCCGAATCGAGTCAGGAGCCGCCGTGCTCTTTCCGCCTTGGGCAGCCGTCGGAAGGTCAGCATCAGTTTGCTGAAAGGGAAGCGTTTTCAGCAGACTGCTGAGCGCCTCCGCGCGCAACTTGGCCTCAAATGCGACCCCCGTATTCACAAGCGACGTCTTGAGTGCTCCCGCCATAAGACGCTCAATATCCAGCATCAGCCCGTTCTTCAATGGCGACTGCTGACCGGCAGTGCCTTCGGAGGATTTCGGGAGCAGTTGGCCGAGTACGGCGTCAAGTCGTGAGCTAATGCTCTGTCCGGCTGACTTTAGGCTGTCAGTCAGCAGGCTCTGGAGCTGCATGCGCACGTCACGTGGGATATCAGAGACATCCGCGGGAAGAGATTTGATCAGATTCTGGATTAATGCAGAGTCGACTTTCTCTGATCCTGAGGATACAGCAGCCGACAGAGATTTCATCAGCGATGCGAGTGCCTGCGATTTTGTATCCAGTCCCTGCCCCTTCGGTTCGGAGCCGAGATACTTCAGCGTGAGCTGCTGACCGTCAACCGGAAGGCTCGTCACCTTGAAGTATGCAGTCGAGTCCTTTTCCATGGGGATTGAGGTCTGGGCTGTAACGACGCTTCCCTTTATTTTCAGCTCAATACTGCCCGACGGCAGATTCTCCAGCACGTTGGCACTAACAACTTCGCCAACCTTGAACTGAAGTGGTTTGCCGGATTTTTCAAGCGAGAGAACCCCGTTGTCGAAGCTGATAATCTTGAAATTAATCATGGCTGACCCTATTATATATCAATATATTATCGTCGTATATAAACCTGACTAAAGGATTTTTTCGTCACTGTCTGGCCTGAATCCCGAAAGGAGTGCGCATGCTCGATGCCCGTTTTGTCCGTGAAAATATAGAAGTCATACAAGAATCCCTTGCGAAACGGGGAGCTGACGTTGATCTGTCCGGCTTTGCGCAGACAGAACAGGGGCGCCTCAGGCTCGTCCGGGAGGCTGAAGACCTGAGGAATAAACGAAACGTCGTCTCTGAAGAAATCGGCACGCTCAAGCGGGCGAAAGAGAGCTCCGACCACCTCATGGCGGAGATGAAAGGCGTTGCTGATCGCATCAAGGCAATTGATGAGGTGCTGAAGGGCATTGAGGAAAAACAGGCTTTTTTTCTGCTGACCATTCCGAACCTTCCCGACGCATCTGTGCCGGCCGGCAGAGATGAAACCGAGAATATCGAAGTGCGAAAATGGGGAGAACCGCGGCAGTTCGATTTCGAACCGCTCAATCATTGGGACATTGCCGCCCCGCTCGATATTATAGACTTCGAGCGGGGCGCAAAAATAGCGGGAGCCCGCTTTTCGGTTATGAAGGGAGCGGGCGCCCGGCTGGAGCGGTCACTCATGAACTTCATGCTCGACCACAACACGGCACGCGGGTACAAGGAAGTATTCCCCCCGCTGCTGGTGAATCGCGCCTCGATGACCGGAACCGGCCAGTTGCCGAAGTTCGAGGCGGATCTGTTCAAGACTGTCGACCCCGAATTGTTCCTGATACCGACGGCTGAAGTGCCGGTGACCAATCTGCACCGCGACGAAATTCTGAATGAAGAGTTTCTGCCGCTGTATTACACGGCGTTCACCCCCTGCTTCCGGAGCGAGGCGGGTTCGCACGGAAAAGATGTGCGCGGACTCATCCGCCAGCACCAGTTCAACAAGGTCGAACTCGTCAAGTTTGTAAAGCCGGAAGAGTCCTTCAGCGAACTCGAAAAACTGACGGCGGATGCGGAAAACATCCTGCAACTGCTCGGATTGCCCTACCGCACCGTTGTACTCTGCACCGGGGATATGGGATTCGGTTCCGCAAAGACGTATGATATCGAAGTCTGGCTTCCGGGGCAACAAAAGTACAGGGAAATTTCATCCTGTTCGAATTTTACCGATTTCCAGGCACGGCGCGCAGACATCCGCTTCCGGCGAACCGGGAAGAAGGGCACCGAGTTCGTGCATACCCTGAACGGCTCGGGGCTTGCAATAGGCAGAACACTGGTTGCCATTCTCGAAAACTATCAGCAGAAAGACGGTACGGTCGTTATTCCCGAAGTGCTGCGCACCTATTTCGGCGCAGAAAAAATAGCGTAACGCATTCTCATGCACGAAAAAGGCCGGGCCCTCACTTGTTGTGCTCCCGACATTTTTCTCCTATAATTTGTTTATGGAAAAAGAACGTCTCTACGAAACCATCATCAGCAATCTGCCGTATGGCTTCATGGCGGTGGATCATAACGGCATTACCATCGATTTCAATAAGGCTGCCGAACAGATCACCGGCTTCACGCGCGAGGAGGTCATCGGCAAATCACACATGGAGCTTTTTCATAAGGCTGCCGACAAGGATGCCTGCCCGTTGTGGCGGCATGCTTTTGAGCATCAGCATGACATGCTCTCTGTTGAGCATGTCATCACAAAGAAAAACGGTGAGCAGGCCATTCTGTCAGTAAGCATCGCGCCCCTTTTTGATGAAGACGGAAGCTTTGTCGGTGGAATTGAACTGCTGCATGATGTGACCGACCAGAAGAAGCGGGAGCGGGAACGAAAAAATGTGCTGTCGATGTTCGCACATGACATGAAGAACTCCGTGCTTATTGCGAGCGGGTTTGTCAGCCGGCTTGAAGCCCGGAAAAGCGGTCCTCTCACGGAGGAGCAATGCTCTGATCTCTGGACAGTGCGTCAGGAGCTCTCCGCTCTGGAGAAAATGATTTTCGACTTTCTCCAGTTTTCACGATTTGAAGCAAATGAATGCGTTCCGGTGAAGTCGCTGTTCTCTATTGCCGAAGCCCTTGCACAGTGTGTCGAGACGGTCAGGGGAGAGGCGAAAGAAAAGAACATTCGGCTGAACATTCATTTGCCTCACGGCGCCGAAGCCCTTCTGAAAGGCGACAAGGAAATGATTAAGCGCGTTATCATGAACCTTTTGGATAACGCTATAAAATATACGCATCCGGGAGGTTCCGTTACGGCACGCCTTTTCTTGTTGCCGGACAGGGGCACCGTGGAGATCAGCGATACCGGCATCGGCATACCGCAAGAAAAGGTGCCGTTGATTTTCGATGCTTTTTTCCGCGCGGACAAAACAACAAAAGGATCGGGGCTCGGGCTCTTTATCGTAAAAACAATCATCGATGCCCACGACGGATCTGTCACAGTGAAAAGCGTGGTCGGCAAAGGCAGCACCTTTGCCTTTTCACTGCCTTTCTAAGCATCCTGCCCGCTTACATCGACTGCAGGATAAAGTACTGCACGATAGCTGCCGCCATGAGAACCGTCGTCGAGATGATTATGGGCCGGTAGGTGCGCCAGAGGTCTGCCTTGAAATACTCGCGTGTCAGCACCAGACACAGATGCACCGGCGAAAGCAGCACTCCCGCATAGCCTGAAGCAAACGCAAAGGTGATATCGGCAAGGGTTACGCCCCCCGCTATGCTGATGAGCAAAGGGAATGTGCTCCCGACCGGCGCCATCGTTATTCCGGTGAGCAGTCCTGTCACAAACGGCAGAACAAAAAGAAGCGGCAGAAGCGGAATCTGCTGCTGTGCGCAGTACTGGCTGATATGCCCGACCGCTCCGGAATTTTCCAAAGAACACTTGAAGATCATGACCCCGGCAATAAGCACCATGACATCTTTCGAAAATCCGTAGCGGAACGTTCTCAGCATATCCCGAGCGCCGACTCGGTAGAAAACAAACAACGCAATAACTGTTGCGGCAAGCACATGCTCAAGACGCAGATGCAGCACGATAACCGCAAAGAGAATTGCAGCAAGCGGCGCGAAGTTCAGCAGGATATGCCAGTCCTTTTTCAGGGGAAGGGATTCTCCGCCCGGCTGATTTTTGAACGTGCCGCTGATGCTGCGCATGCTGAGCACCAGCCCGGTTGCAAAAGCGAGGACTCCATAGACGGCGTTGGTGAGCATAAGCTGCCTGAGCTCCAGGCCTGACAATGCCGCTGCAAAGACCAGCGCCGGATAAAGCGGAAGAAACGGCTCCCAGACATGGCGGAACCAGTAATTGATAAAACTCTTCTCTTCAGGACACACCTTCAGGCCGCGCGTAGCCTCCTCAACCATCGGGGCGGAAAAGTATGCCCCGCCAAGGGACGGCAGCATACCGATAAGAAGCGGCATTGAAATGATGACCGCCTTTTTGTTTTTCAGGTGCATGCGCGCCGCCTCCATCATGCGCGCCAGAACCTGTTGCTCCCTGAGCACCATTTCGACCATGCGGATAAGGGTAAGCGCGAGAAGGAACTGCCATGTCACCGCATCGGTGAGAGCGGCGACAACCGTCTGTCCGATTGCCGGAACCGGCATAAAATAAAGCAGGGCGAGCAGTCCGGACGCAAGCAGAAGTATATAACCGATGTTCCATTTTAAGCGCACAAGGGCAAGAATGAGGCCGAATACTGCAGCAAGGCGAAGCACATCAAGCATTTTTATAGTATAGCACGGCCTCTCACTTGACGGCGTTTGGTTGACACCCTTTGCAAGCGCTCCCTATACTTTATGTATGAAACGGATTGCGGTAGTTGACGGGCAGGGAGGAGGCATTGGTGCGCTGATAATCAAGGCCATCCGGGAGGTGTTCGGCGAAAAATTTGAAGTCCTTGCGCTCGGCACAAATTCTTCTGCGACGTCTGCAATGATGAAGGCGCGTGCGAATAAAGGTGCGACAGGAGAGAATGCCATCGTATGGAATGCTCCGAAAGTTGATATGATTGCCGGTCCTCTGAGCATCGTGCTTGCCAACGCAATGCTGGGTGAGCTCACGCCGCGCATGGCGGCAGCGATAGCTTCATCGCCCGCCCGGCGCTATCTGCTGCCGGTGAACCAGGAAGGGGTCGAGATCGTCGGGGTCGTAAAAGATCCTCTGCCGCACATGATTGAACAACTGATGATGCACATGAAGGAGGATTGCCGTGTGTGAGGCTAATGCTTATATTTACAAGGACGGCAAGGAAGAGCTCTATCTCGAAAGTGTCGACGTTCTGATTCCGGAAGGGAAGACGGTCTTTCTGAAAAACCTCTTCGGCGAACAGAAGACGCTCCGGGGGTCAGTGAAGGAAATATCGCTGTTGCGCCACCGCATTGTTCTTGAGGAGTCCGAATAGCCGCTTCTGTTCTGTCCTGGCGTCTCGTCCGCACCGGTGCTGGCACCGCAGCATATAACATGGCGCTTGACGAGGCTATTGCCGTCTCCGTTCGCGCCGGGAACTGCCCGCCGACGCTCCGCCTGTACAAATGGCTCTCCACCTCGGTAAGCCTTGGCGCATTTCAGTCTCTCAATGATCTTCACCGTGACTTCTGCGCTGCACAAGGCATAGCGATAGTGCGCAGACCGACCGGCGGTCGGGCCATTCTTCACGGCGACGAAGTTACCTACAGTTTTTCGGCGCAGAACAATGGCTTGTTCTCCCGCGGTCTTTATCCTGCGTTCTATGCTCTCGGCAGGGCATTCGCAGAAGCATTCAAGCTATTGGGTCTGGACGTGGAGATGAAAAAACACCCTGCTTCCGGAGCAGCGCTTGCCGGCAGTGCCCGCTGCTTTGAGTCAGTCTCCTATGGGGAACTGACTGTTCAGGGAATGAAAATAATAGGGGCTGCACAGAAGCGGTGGCCGGAGGGATTTCTGCAGCAAGGATGTATCCCCCTTCAGATTGACAGCGCTCTTGAATCGCGGGTGTTCAGACACCGTGGCGACGTCGTCGCAAAAAGAGGGCTGCGCTTATTCCTTCCGGATCTCACAGCGATACAAGTGGAAGGCGCTATTGTTGCGGGCGTTGAGAAGGAGTTTCCGGTCCAGCTGGTTGCGGCTCAACCATCTCCTGAGGAGCAGGCTCTTGCGGAGCGGTTGGCTGCTGAGAAGTATCGGGCGGCGGCGTGGACGGAAGCTCCTGGACGGGGACGCCGGTCTTGTAATAGTAATGAAACAGCACCGCGATCATGAGCATGCTGACATATGCATGTGCTGCCTGCGTAACGAGCTGATACGGGACTGAGAGCAGAGCACCAACCACCGGCAGCACTGCGAATCCGGCGCCAATCAGCATCACTATTGCACCAATGCCGATATAGCCGAGCAGGACGATGCCAAGAAATCCGAAGGCTCCTGGCCGATCGTGCAGATAGTGCAGAGTGGTCTTCAGCGTCGCTATCGGACGGGTCTTGTTGAACGTCATCGCTGCAAAACCGTAAAAGGTTACAGAAAGCGGAAACAGCAGGAGCACCAGTCCTACGGAGAGCAAAACAAGGCGGAAAAATATGGCGAGAAAATAAGCGAGAGTCGCCTCCTGCTGCTGGGCGAGTTCGATTATTCTTGCGGCTCCATCGCCGATGATACCGAACAGAAAGGCCAGAAACAGGAAGCCGAACCCTGCGACATTTGAATAGATAAACACCGGCACGAAACGTCGCTTTCCTTCCGCAATGAAGTCTTTGACTGAAAACCGGTGCTGCGGGTTGACAATCGCTTCGCCAAGCACGCCGATAGCGCCGCCGAACATGAATACCCAGAGCACCACAAGAAATGAAAAATACAGGAGCAGGCCAAACATCACAAAAATGGCGACTCCGATATATTTTGTCAGTGCATCGCCGGCTCCGCGAAAGACCGAAAAGATATCCGACACTTCACGGGCGCGCATGATGTCGGTCAGATCCAGACCAAAAAGAACAAACGCTATTGCAATGGGAATTCCTACAAAAAGGAAAAAGCTGAAAAGCATGATGAAAATAAAGGCAAACTGCATGAGAACGAGCTGCCATGTGCGATGGACAGTATGCACAGCGTCGCTCAGAACTGTGAGATTCATGCCCGGGATACCGCTCCCTCCGCTTTAATGGCGGATACCTTCAATTACTGCAGGGCTGACTCCGACAATTATTATACCTGCCTGATCCGACCGGCTGACCACATCCTGCTTCTGTATAATAATGCTCCTGCCTGCCTCCAGTGCAAGAACAACAGCTCCGGCACGAATCATCGTTTCGATAGTCGCCATGCCGATGGCTGGAACATCAAGGCGCATGTCCTGCTGCGGCTTGCTGACCTTCACAATCACCGCACCGCCGTTGGCATACACACATCCGCGGAGAATAGCCTCATCCGTTCCTTCTATCGCCTCGACCGCCATAACCGCCTTGTCCTTCACTACCACCGTCTGACCGATATCCATGCTTCCGATTCCCTTTGCAATCGTCCACCCGAAGACAATGTCCTTCCACTGATCTTTGGACGGGCGCAAGCGGGTGATGACACCTTCGGTCATAAGCAGGCCGGGGCTGAATGTCGCAGTATCAATGATACAGATGCCTTCTTTCAGCAATTCAGCGGTCAGTGCGTTCAGAATGCCGTCGTCCGAGCGATCCTTCAACGTAAATAGCAGTTTCATAGCACGCAGATCCGGCGTAATCTTGCCCTCAAACATCAGAGACTTCGGCACCTTTCCAGCCATGATGGTCTCCTGCACACCTTCTTTCTGCAGGTACTCGATGAGGGAGCCGAGCTTGCCGACGTTGAACCAGCAAAAACTGTCGGCGATCTTTTCGAGATCAGGAGCGGCAAGGTGCTCAAGGGCGGCAACAACTACGCGGTAACCCCGGGTCCGTGCGTCTTCCGCGATGACCAGCGGAAGCTCACCGCTCCCCGCGATGATGCCTATCTGCATATGCCCCGTTTATTCTGCTCGATGAAGTCGGTAAGGGTTTTCAGTTCAGGAATGTGGGGAAGATCCGCCTTGACTTTTTCCAATGCGTCCTTGAGCGTCAGTTTATCGCGAAAGAGAATTTTATAGGCCTTTTTCAGAACCGCTATGGTTTCATCAGAAAAGCCGCTGCGCTTCAGTCCGATAGAATTGAGTCCATACAGGTTTGCACGAGCCCCTGATGCCATGGTATATGGCGGGACATCCTGCCCGAAGCCGCTGAATCCGCCGAGCATGGCATATGCTCCGATCCGCGTATGCTGATGTATCGCAACCAGCCCCCCGATGACCGCTTTGTCGTGGACCTGAACATGGCCTGCAAGGGTTGCCGCATTCGCCATGATGATATTGCTCCCGACCTTGCAATCATGCGCAATGTGGGCATACGCCATAATGTAGTTCTGACTGCCGACTTCAGTAACGCCTGTTCCGGACGGAGATCCGCGATGAATGGTTACATATTCTCGGATGACATTCGACGAACCGATTTTCGCTGTTGTCGGCTCGTCCTTGTACCGCAGATCCTGCGGAGGCGCCCCTACATAGGCAAAAGGAAAGATGGTGTTGTTCTCGCCGATTTCTGTCGGGCCATCAACCACCACATGTGAAACAAGTTTTGTGCCGCCATGAAGAATGACTCCGTCCCCAACCGTGCAGTAAGGGCCGATAATAACGCTGTCAGCGAGATCAGCCGACGGGCTGACGATCGCGGTTGGATGTATTTTCGGTGCCATGCAGACTCCTAAAGCTCCCGATCCGAAAGCATGGCAGCGAATTCCGCCTCGGTCGTCAACTTGTCGCCCACATATGCAGCGCCTTCAAACTTCCAGATATTGCCGCGCGTATGTGTCACCTTGACTTCGAAACGAAGCTGGTCGCCCGGTAAAACCGGTTTGCGGAATTTTACTCTGTCGATGCTCATGAAATAGACGGCCTTGCCGCTCACCCCGGATTTTAGTGCGAGAATACCCGCAACCTGCGCCATCGCTTCGATAATGAGCACGCCCGGCATTATCGGGTTTCCAGGAAAATGACCGGGGAAAAAAGGCTCATTGATTGTTACATTCTTGATGCCGACCGCGCGAACGCCCGGCTCGAGCTCTATAACCCGATCAACGAGCAGAAACGGATATTTGTGCGGCAGAAGCGTAAGAATTTCCCGTATATCAACCATTTATGCCTCCTCCTTTTTTGTCATTTCAGCAAGCCTGGCTTCCAGCTGCTGAATTCTTTTTTTCAATTCCGGAAGCTGGGCGGTAATCGCGAGCGACCGCAGCCAGTCCCGATGCGGCATCGCAGGGACACCGGCATAGACGCCCTTTGCGAGAGTGCCCGGCATAACGCCCGTACCTGCGGCAAGCATTGAGCCTGCCGCAATGTCAGCATGATCCGCAATGCCGGCCTGTCCGCCAATCATAACCCCATCGCCGATTCGGGTACTACCGCCGAGGCCGACCTGCGACACAATTATCGCCTGCCGGCCAATCACGACGTTGTGGCCAATCTGCACGAGATTGTCGATCTTGGTGCCTGCGCCGACAACAGTCTTTCCGGTGGTTGCGCGGTCAATCGCCGCAAGTGCGCCGATTTCAACATCATCTTCAATAACGACTGTGCCGACCTGCGGTATCTTCCGGTGCTGTCCGTCGGCATAGACATAGCCGAACCCGTCGGCGCCGACAACCGCCCCCGCATGTATGATGACCCGGCTGCCGATAACCAGGCGCTCGCGTACCGTAACATTCGGATAGAGGATGCAGTCGTCGCCGATTACGGTATCACGGCCGACATACACGCCCGGATACAGAACACATCGGGAACCAATCCGCACGCCGGACTCTATGCAGACAAACGGCGCAATCGCTGTTTCAGTACCTATCTGCGCAGTTTCATCAACGGAAGCCTGCGCACTGACACCTGCCTTTGGCTTGACCTGAGGATAGAAGCGCTCCAGAAGTTGCGCAAAAGCATACTGCGGATTTTTCACGACTATCTGCGGTATGGCACAGTCAGTCAGAGGTGAACCTACGAGTACCGCCGTCGCCGGTGTCGATAACAGCGCTTTCGCGTGTTTTGCAGAAACAAGAAATGTTATATCGCCTGAAGCGGCATCAGACAGCCCGGCAGCCCCTGAAATATCAACGTCGCCGTTGCCGATAACCTCACCGTGAACAGCTTCCGCGATTTCACGTATGTTCATGCGCGATTCCCCTGCGGCGGTTACTTGCCTTTCGATGCGTTGTATTTCTGGATGACCTTATCGGTAAAATCGATGGCTGTGTTTCGGTAGAGAACAAGCCCGTCCGCTTTTTCAAGCACAATGGTATAATTTTCGGTCTTCGCGATTTCGTCAATAACCACCCGGAGATCTTTCAGCACGGCGCCTCTCAGCTCATTCTCTTTCTTGCTCAGCTCAGCCTGTGAGTCCGACATAAAGCGCTGTGCATCACGGGTTACCCGCTCGAGCTCTTCTTCCTTGGCCTTCCGCGCATCCTTGGACAGAACCGAACCCTGCTTCTCCAGCTCGCCGCGCAGGCGCTCAATCGCGCGTTCCTTTTCCTCCCAGCCGGACTGCTTCGCACGGACAAACGATTCAAACTCGGTCTTTGCCTTTTTCCCCGTCTCGGATTCAATCAGAGCCTTGCGCAGATCAACAACGCCGATCTTGACCTCTGCCGCAGAGGCGGTTCCAAAAAACATCGCCGCCATCAGGCATGATGCAAGAACAACCATAATTTTTTTCATTCTCACTGTCCTCCCAAAATCAAAAATTGTCTTTGATAAAATGCGTTTAAAACGCTGAGCCGAAGCCGAATTCAAATTTTCCGCCGCTCTCGCCTTCTTTCTTTTTCAGGTTAAATCCGTACTCCACCCGAATAGGCCCAAACGGCGAGAACCATCGCATTCCGAGTCCGGCAGTATAGCGAAGGTCAGAACCTATCGTTTCGCCTTTGTCCCACGCACGACCCATATCGGTAAATACGAGCCCCTTCAGTTTTACTTCCTGGAATATGGGAAAGATATATTCGAGATTCAGGACCGCCATCTTCTCGCCGCCGACCGCCTCGCGGTTTATATCAAGCGGGCCTGCATGTCCATATTCAAGCCCCCTGACCGTGTCAAGTCCGCCGACATAAAATTTGTGGTATATCGGCACCTTCTTGTCGAAAATTCCGGTCAGGCTGCCGACTCGTGCGCGCACATGAAACGTCGTGACATCAAACAGCGGAAAATACCAGCTTGAATCAGCGATCGCCTTGATATACCCCGTGTTGCCCCCGAGTCCGGCAAATGAGAGAGACAGCGAATTGCGGGAGCCTGAAAGGGGATCCATGTAGTTGTCCCGGCTGTCACGCCAGACAGATGGGCTGATGGCGCTCGTCAGCCATTTCCCCTCCTGATCTTTGACGCGCTGCGAGGCGTCGGCTCGGACATTATAAATTCTTGCATCTTCAAGACCATATGAAGCGGACCAGCCCCAGTACTCCCAGAACTCGCGGCCTATGGTCACTTCCAGACCGTTTGATTTGCGGTCGAAGTTTCCGTACTCTCTGAAATTCTTGTAAAGAGAGACTCCAAACTTAAGGTCTTCGTCAAGAAACCACGGGTCGCGGTACGTAAGCTCGGCGTTCCTCATCTTGCCGCCCAGCTCGCCCTTCAACTTCAGGTATTGGCCGCCGCCGAAAAGGTTCGTCTGGGTAATATCCACAAGCCCGATAATGCCGTCATTGGAGCTGTACCCGCCGCCAAGCGTAATCATGCCGGTATCTTTCTCCTTAACCTTGACGTCGAGATCAACAACCTTCTCCTCGGATCTCGGCTTCGGGTTGATCTCGACATTTTCGAAGTAATTGAGATTGTTCAGGCGCTCGTAGCTTCTTTTCAACGCAGACGCATTGAACGTGTCGCCCTCGTTCAGGCGGACCTCGCGGCGGATTACCTTGTCTTTTGTTTTTGTGTTGCCGGCAATTTCAATGCGGCCGATTTTGTACTTGTCCCCCTCTTCAATCCGGTAAACGACCTTGACCGTCTTTGCCGCGTCATCAGGGACCAAGTCCGGGATGACTGCGGCAATAGCATACCCGGTATTCGTATATTTGCCGCTTATGGCATCGATGTCTTTCCGCATAAGCTCCCGGCTGAAAACCTTCTTCGGCATGAGCTTGACGAGAGGCCGAAGCTCTTTTTCGCTGTAAGTCTTGTTGCCGGTTATTTCGACGGCAGAAACCGAAAACGGTTCGCCTTCCTGCACCGGGATGGTAATGATCATTCCTCGCTTGTCCGCCGTAAGCTCAATTCTTGGTTCGCCAATTTGGGCTTTAATATAGCCGAAGTCGAAATAGAGGTCGCGCACACGCACTACATCCCGCATCATCTCTTCCTTCTTGTAATACCCGCCACCGGTGATAAAAGAATAAAAATGGCGCTCACCGGTCTTCATCACGTCTTTCAACTTGCCTGATGACAATGCCTTGTTGCCCTCGAAACGAATCTGCTTGATCGTAACTTTATCGCCTTCCTCAATCTGATAGGTGACGGTAACATCCTCTTCACTCATCTTTCTGACGACAGGAACGATTTTAGAAAGATAATAGCCTTCTTCCTCATACCAGGCACGGAGTTTGATGGCATTGTCGTTGATCAGTGTGATATCGGAAATCGATCCTGGACTCAGTGTGATCTTCTCCCGGAGAGTTTTGTCATCAAACTCCTTGTTCCCCTGGAAATCCACCTTGATGACAGTCGGTTTTTCCTTAACCTGATAGACAACTTTTATCCCGCCTTCAAACGGAACCAGTTCTGTCCTGACGTCATCGAAGTACCCCATTTTATAGATAGCTTTGATGTCGTCGGTGGTTTTTTGCTGTGAAAGCGCTTCGCCAATCTTCTGGGACAGCTTGCTTCGCACCGCTCCCTCTTCAATGCGCTTCAGTCCCTTGACCTCAAGTGCAGTGACGACCGGAAGATCCTGGGCAAAGGGCTGTGCAGCAAATGCACATACGGCTAAAACTAAAATGATCGCTTTCAAAATGCCTGTCGGAAATGCCCTTTTCATATGCATGCATCCCTTTCTCGCTGGGTGTAAAAATCAGCGTTATTATACCACAGACAGACTGCACCGATGTATAGGACGCATTGAATTCATCTAAAATGTAACCGACGTGGTTCAACACTCACCCGCTCGGTTACCTTGTTAAATGATTTGACACGTAGAGAAGAGATCGCTTCAAGGCATGGCTTCGATATCATGCGACGCAGAATAACACTATTTGATATAATAGATGTTTATCTGATGAAAGGAACCCTGTCCTGAAAAAAATGACTTCACCTGCTGCAGTTATCGCCATTGACGTCGGCGGCACAAATATTCGTGCGGCCCTGATAGCGCCGAGCGGAGAGATTCTCGTCCGAAGCAAGGGGCCGACCGGGACCGACCCGCTGTCGGTCATTTTTCAGATGGCTGATCGGCTCGCCGCATCCGATTCCGCATCAGTTGTCGGCATAGGAGTTGCCGTTGCCGGCGTTGTTGACCGCTTTAACGGAAAAGTACTTCGTTCTCCCAATATCAGCTCTCTTTCCGGAGTAGCGCTCAGCATGCTGCTTACGGAGCGCTGCGATCTGCCGGTACTCATTGAAAATGATGCCAATGCTGCTGCGCTCGGTGAAAAATGGCTTGGCGCAGGCAGAGAATTCGACAGTTTTGTCCTCCTGACGCTGGGTACCGGCATCGGCTGCGGAATTGTTGTAAACGGCGCGCTCCTTCCGGTCGCAGCGGAGGCCGGACATATGAGTATCTGTAACGATGGCTCTGCATGTGCCTGCGGCAACATAGGCTGCCTTGAACACTATGCTTCCGCAACAGCCGTTGTCAACCGTGCCGTCGCAGCAATTGAACGTGAAGCTCCTTCACAGCTTCGCGAGCTGCATCAGGGTAATTTCTATAGAATAACCGCCGAAAATATTTATGCTGCCGCGCTTGACGGGGACGCTCTTGCAAGGACTGTGCTGAGGGAAGCCGGAAAGTCGCTCGGTGTCGGCATGGCGAACCTCATAAACCTGCTGAGCCCTCAGGCGCTTGTTCTTGCCGGAGGATTGACGGGAGCCTGGAATATTTACGGCGAGGCGGCAATACAGGAAGCCTCACGCCGCGCCCTTCCGGAACTGTTTTTTGAAACTCAAATCATTGTATCACCCGTTTTCGATGATGCCGGCCTTCTCGGCGCGGGGCGGCTCATTTGGAACGGCATTCAAACAGAGGGGAAAACCAGGTAGCATATGCCGAAAAATATAAGAAATTTTTCAATAATAGCGCACATTGATCACGGAAAATCGACGCTTGCAGATCGTCTGCTGGAGTATACCGGCGCGCTCAGTTCCCGTGAAATGATGGCGCAGGTGCTCGACTCCATGGATCTGGAGCGCGAGCGGGGCATCACAATCAAGGCTCATGCTGTACGGTTGAATTATCAGGCAGAAGACGGACGGCAGTATATTTTTAATCTCATAGATACGCCCGGCCATGTCGACTTTTCGTATGAAGTCTCCCGAAGCCTTGCCTCGTGCGAAGGATGCCTGCTTGTGGTCGACGCGACCCAGGGCGTCGAGGCGCAGACCCTTGCGAACACCTATCTTGCCATCGACCACAATCACGAGATCATCCCGGTCATCAACAAGATCGACCTTCCCGGCGCCGAAGTCGATCGCGTCAAAGATCAGATTGAAGAGGTGGTCGGAATCGATGCATCCGAAGCGATTCTTGCAAGCGCAAAAGAAGGCATCGGAACCAAAGAGATCCTTGAGGCGATTGCCAGGAAGGTTCCTGCTCCGCTCGGCTCCGATGACAAGCCGCTGAAGGCGCTGATTTTCGACTCATGGTTCGACAATTACCAGGGTGTCATCATGCTCGTCCGCGTATTTGACGGCGTGCTCAGGCCGGGCATGAAGATCCGGCTCATGGCGGTCAATCAGGACTATGAAGTCGGCAAGGTCGGCCATCTCACGCCGAAAGCGGTCGATGCGGCCGAGCTTACCTCAGGAGAGGTCGGCTATGTCATTGCCGGCATCAAAAATATAATCGATACGAAAATCGGCGACACCATTACTGATGCGGTGCGGCCCGCGGAGATCGCGCTTGCAGGATACAAGGAAATTAAGCCGATGGTCTTTTGCGGGTTCTATCCCATAGAAACCCATGAATATGAAAACCTCAAGACCGCGCTTGAAAAGCTTCGCCTGAATGACTCATCCTTCAGCTATGAGCCCGAAACGTCTACAGCGCTCGGATTCGGCTTCCGGTGCGGCTTTCTCGGCCTGCTGCATATGGAAATTGTGAAGGAGCGCCTTGAGCGCGAATTTCAGCTTTCCCTCATAAGCACGGCTCCGACCGTTATATACCGTGTCACCAAAGCAGACGGCTCCGTTATAACGGTTGACAATCCGAGCAGCCTTCCGCTGCAGTTTGAGCAGATCGAAGAACCCTATGTAAAGGTCTCCATCTTCGTACCGCAGCCTTTTGTCGGCCAGATGCTCGAACTCTGCCAGTCCAAGCGCGGCATCCAGAAAGACTTTGTATACATCGGGAAAGACCGTATCATGCTGACCTATGAGCTGCCGCTCAATGAAATCCTGTGGGACTTTTATGACAGCCTGAAATCGCTTTCCCGGGGCTATGCCTCAATGGACTATGATTTCCTCGGCTATCAGCCGTCAAACCTTACCAAGCTGGACATCCTTATTAACGGCGAGCCGGTGGATGCGCTTTCGCTTATTGTGCACAAGGACAGCGCATATTATCGCGGCCGGGATATCGTCGAGCGGCTTCGCAAGGTAATTCCGCGACAGATGTTTGAAATTGCCATCCAGGCTGCGATCGGCAGCAAAATTATCGCCCGCGAGTCGGTAAAGGCGATGCGCAAGGACGTGCTTGCCAAATGCTACGGCGGCGATATTTCCCGCAAGCGCAAGCTCCTCGAAAAACAGAAAGAGGGCAAGAAAAAAATGAAACAGATCGGACGGGTTGAGCTTCCGCAGGAAGCATTCCTCTCTGTCCTGAAAGTAAAGGAATAGTCATGGAAATCAGTAAACGAGAGCGGCAGTCGGAGCGAGTGCCGGAGCAGAAGAAAAAAAATGTTGTCTGGGACAATATTAAAGCGCTGCTGCTTGCCGTCTTTATCGCATTTTTCATCATCAGGCCATTTATTGTTCAGGCGTTCAAGATTCCGTCGGGCTCCATGCTTCCTACGCTTCTTATCGGCGATCACCTGCTGGTCAACAAGTTTCTTATCGGCACCTCGGTCGAAATCCCGTTTACCAATATTACCTTGTTTTATATGCCGGGACTCCGCAGCCCCGAGCGGGGTGATATTGCTGTCTTCAAATATCCTGAAGACACTACCCGCGATTTTATCAAGCGTGTTATCGCGCTGGAAGGTGATATTATTGAAGGGCGGAACAAGAAAATTCTTGTCAACGGCAAGGAAATAACAGAGCCTTACATACAGCATGTCGACCGCGGTATTCGCCCGGCATCCTTGGACAGGCGTGACAATTTCGGCCCTGAAATCGTTCCGAAAGGCAAGCTTTTTACGATGGGCGACAACCGTGATGCGAGTTACGACAGCCGGTTCTGGGGCTATGTCGACCGGAAAGACTTGCGCGGCAAGGCATTCATAATTTACTGGTCATGGGACAGCACGAACAGCGCTCCGCGGCTCAACCGTCTCGGCAAGCTGATTGAGTAACTCTTCCACTATGTTTAAAATACTGACTGGCAATGCAAAGTTAAATCTGCAATCATGTATTTGATATGTTTACGGGATTGATTATAGAGGCCGGAACCGTCCATGCGCTGGAACTGCGCGGGCCGTCGGCCTCACTTGCGGTTCGCTGCGCGAAAGCGCTGAAAGATGCGGAACTGGGAGACAGCATTGCGGTGAACGGCGTTTGCCTTACGGTAACCGCCATTCGAAGTGATGTACTCACGTTTGATGTTTCCTATGAAACCCTGAAAAGCACCAACCTCGGCGCGCTCAAGCGCGGCGAATATGTGAACCTTGAGCCGTCATTACGCCTGAACTCTAAACTGGGCGGACACCTTGTCAGCGGACATGTTGAAGCCGTCGGCTCAATACGCTCGATTACTCCGATGGGGAATGCGGTAAAGTTTGAAGTTGTCGCGCCTGCTTCCCTTTTGCAGTATCTTATTCCCAAGGGCTCTGTGGCGGTTGATGGGATCAGCCTGACCGTCGTTGATGTGCTTGATGATGCTTTTACGCTTGTGATTATTCCGCACACGGGCGACATAACAACAATAAGAAACAAGAAGCCGGGCGACAACGTGAACCTTGAGTCTGATTTGATTGCTAAATATGTCGCTAAATTTGCACTTCAGGGGAAAGGCAAAGAACAGCACGACCCCGGGAAGAATGATGCGAGCCTGCTCGATGCGCTCAAACGGTCCGGATTTGTCGGCTGATTCCCCTTCGGAGGGCACCGCCGGAATTGTCATGAGCGCCTCACCCACCCTGCCGGATTCGTTCTTTCATGAAGCAGCTCCAATCAGCCCTTGCTCAAAAGCAGCTTGTCAAGACAAATGAGCACGGTCCGGGAGCGTTTTCTTTGCCGCTTTGGCGTAGCCTGAAAACTGAAAAACCCCTTATTTCATGGAGTTGCAATGAAAGAATCTCCGCCTTTCTGGTATACTGCATAACGGCTGCTATCACACTGACAGACCGCTCGGAACGCCTGTTTACTGCTCACATCATGGAGGGAAGCTTGGAAAAACCGGTTTTCAACACAATTGAAGAAGCTCTCGAAGATATGGCAAACGGAAAGATGGTTATCCTCGTTGACGACGAGGACCGTGAAAATGAAGGGGATCTCTGCATGGCTGCTGAAAAGGTGACCCCTGAAGCGATCAATTTCATGGCCAAGTTCGGCCGTGGCCTTATCTGCCTCTCCCTTACCCCGCAACGGGTTGAGGAGCTGAAGCTGCGGATGATGACCGACCAGAACAGCTCGTCGTTCGGCACGGCATTTACCGTCTCGATTGAAGCAAAAAAAGGCGTTACGACCGGCATCTCGGCTCATGATCGTTATGTCACCATCCGGACCGCGATCGATCCGAAAAGCAAGGCTGACGATCTTGCCCGTCCGGGACATGTCTTTCCGCTCCGCGCCCGGCCGGGCGGCGTATTGCAGCGGGCCGGCCAGACCGAAGGCTCTGTTGACCTCTCGCGGCTTGCCGGGCTGAATCCGTCCGGTGTTATCTGCGAAATCATGAGCGATGACGGCACGATGGCGCGCGTACCGGAGCTGATGGAATTCGGGAAAAAACATCACATCAAGATAGTCACCGTCAAAGATCTCATTCACTATCGTATGCGCACTGAGCGTTTCGTCCGCCGCACAGCCACCGTCAAGATGCCGACCCGTCACGGCCTGTTCACCGCCATTTCGTATGCAAATTCCATCGATGATCAGGTACACCTTGCGCTGGTAAAAGGGGAAATTCAGCCGGGCGATAAGGTTCTTGTGCGTGTTCATTCCGAGTGTCTTACCGGCGATGTCTTCGGCTCCAAGCGCTGCGACTGCGGCTACCAGCTGCACCGTGCCATGGAAATTATCGACAAGGAAGGCAAGGGTGTTGTTCTTTACATGCGCCAGGAGGGTCGAGGAATCGGCCTTGACAACAAGCTCAAGGCATATGAACTGCAGGACAAGGGCCTCGACACCGTTGAAGCAAACATCCGGCTTGGCTTTAAGTCAGACCTGCGCGACTACGGGGTCGGCGCCCAGATGCTGGTTGACCTCGGGGTCAGAAAGATCCGCCTGATGACCAACAACCCGAAAAAAATTGTCGGTCTTGAGGGATATGGCCTCAAAGTTGTCGAACGGGTCTGCATAGAGTGCAAGCCGAATGAAAGCAACCTGATGTATCTGAAAACGAAAAAGAAGAAAATGGGGCATCTGCTCGAAAACGTCTGATGTAAGCAAGGGGCAGGATTATAGATTTCGTGGCTTGCAGTTAGAAAACAAAAGCCAAAAAAAGAAGAACGGCATTACTGATGCAATTCTTCTTTTTTTGGCTTTTGAGCTGTTTTGAGAGAGAAAAGCGCGCCTGAAGGGATTCGAACCCCTGGCCCTCAGCTCCGGAGGCTGATGCTCTATCCACTGAGCTACAGGCGCATCACAGTAGACCGTTATCTTACCACACTTTCCACAATGCGACCAAGGCAGGCGTTCGCACCGCTATCTCGCCGGGGAAGTGTCCACTGAAGTTAAATACTATCCCCTTGGCTACACGTCCTGCTGAGAATTCAAGCCGATTGCCGTTTTCCCTTTTTCATACCATCTGCCTATAGGTCAAATCCAGAATACCTGCTTTACAGATTGCTTCAATTCATTATAGTATCTATCTATTGGATTCAGTGAATAGATAGATTATATCTTTCATTGCCTGCCCTTGGCAGGAACAACCTTCGGCAGAGGAGAACAGAATGGACAGCAATCAGATGAAGAGAATCCTCGCCGGGCTGAGCATTGCCGGGTTTTTGACGGGGGTAACCGTCGCACCGGGTCATGCCGCTTCCGGCTGAGGGGGCACCAAGGCTGGTGCGGGCGGCACCAAAAAAGATGTAGAACAAAAAGCCGGTCAAAGCGGCTGAGGCGGCAAAAAGACCGACGCAGTTAGCGCGGACAAAAAAGATGTAAAGACGGACGCTGCTGAACCGAAAAAAGACACAAAGAAGA
The DNA here is from genome assembly GCA_035477855.1 of Dissulfurispiraceae bacterium. Taxonomy (GTDB): domain Bacteria; phylum Nitrospirota; class Thermodesulfovibrionia; order Thermodesulfovibrionales; family Dissulfurispiraceae; genus JAAYUK01. The sequence goes on along the minus strand of DATIKF010000158.1, from coordinate 24,482 downwards.
AAAAGAAAATGAAGAATGCTAAAAAGGCCGACAAAGCGACGCCGGCTGAGAAGCCTGCCGAAAAACCAGCAGAAGCACCGAAAAAATAAGCCTCCTCTTCAAAGAAAGCCGGCTGCACAAACTGCTGCAGCCGGCTTTCTTATTCTTTCCGCGTACCCGTATTCTCTCCGTTTTTGACAGAAATCCCCCGCAAACTCAATAATATAAAGATGGCTACCCGTTATAACATGTTCGGTCCCTGGCTGAAGCACCGGTTCGGGACTGTTGTCTACAAGGCAAACGTTGATGCAGGCTTCACCTGCCCCAACCGGGACGGAACGCTCGGAGAGCGTGGATGCATCTACTGCAACAACGACAGCTTCCGTCCGTCGCGCTGCAAGCCGGAACTGCCGCTTCGCGAGCAGATCCGCAACGGCATTCGCTACTTGGGGAGAAGATATAAAGCAAGCAAATTTCTTGTTTATTTTCAGCCCTATACAAATACCTATGCTCCGGTTGCCGAGCTGGAGGCGTTGTACCGTGAGGCGCTTTCCTTTCCTGAGGTCATCGGGCTTGCTATCGGCACGCGCCCTGACTGCGTCGATGAAGAGAAGATATCGCTGCTCGAAAAACTGGCCCTTGACCATTTTGTCCTTGTCGAGTACGGCATTCAGTCGATTTACGACAAGTCGCTCCGGTACATTCAGCGCGGCCACAATTATCAGACCTTTCTGGATGCTCTTGAGATGACGAAGAACCGCGGCATTGAAATAGGTGCGCATCTCATCGTCGGGTTTCCGACCGAGACGCGTGAAGAGATGCTGGCCATGGCCGACGAAATGTCGCGCCTGCCGATTGGCTTTCTGAAAGTGCATCAACTCCAGATTGTCGCGGGCACCCTGCTGGCCGATGCGTATACAAAAAACCCCTTTTATACATTTAGTTATACCGAATACCTCGATTTTCTGGTAGACTTTATCGAACGTCTGTCGCCTAACCTTGTGTTGCAGCGGCTTTTTGCCACCGCTCCGGACGACATCCTCATTGCTCCGCAGTGGGACAGGTCTCGACAGCAGATACTACGGGAAATAGAACCGAGGTTTATCCAACGCAATGCTTTCCAAGGCTCGAAGTGCATATGTCATAGGCATTGATGCGCACCCCGTCGACGTAGAAGTCGACATCTCTTCGCGGGGGCTTCCTCATTTTTCCATTGTCGGGCTTCCCGACGCGTCCGTAAAAGAATCAAAAGATCGCATCCGCGCCGCATTGAAAAATATCGGCTTTTCTTTCCCGCTCAAGCAGATTACCGTCAACCTCGCTCCTGCCGACATGAAGAAAGAGGGCTCTCTCTTCGATCTCCCCATTGCGCTCGGCGTGATCGCCGCCGAAGGTATCATTCCGCTTGAACCTCTGCAGGAGTATATGATAGCCGGCGAACTCTCGCTTGACGGGCAGGTGAAGCCGATTCGCGGGGCACTCCCCCTTGCGCTCGCGGCCAAACGGCTCGGGCTGCGCGGGCTGATCCTGCCGAAAGAAAACGCACCGGAAGCTGCTGTTGTCGACGGAATCGATGTCTTCGGCCTTCAGAGCGTTCCGGCGGTTATCTCTTTCCTGACCGGAACCGATGGGCGCGTACCTCCGACAGCAATCGATGTACAGTCTGCCATGATGCAATTCGGCGCCTATGAGGAAGATTTCTCCGAAGTAAAGGGGCAGGAGCATGCCAAGCGTGCGCTGGAAGTTGCTGCTGCGGGATCTCACAATATTTTAATGATTGGCCCGCCCGGCAGCGGCAAGACAATGCTTGCCCGGCGGCTGCCGTCCATACTGCCGCCGATGACGCTTCAGGAAGCACTTGAGACGACCAAAATTCATAGCGTTGCGGGACTTCTCACCGAAGGCCAGTCGCTCATTGCCACTCGGCCGTATCGTAATCCGCATCATACCATTTCGGATATTGCCCTGATTGGCGGCGGCCAGATGCCAAGGCCCGGCGAAGTATCGCTGGCTCATCACGGCATCCTTTTTCTTGATGAGCTTCCGGAGTTTAAGCGCAATGCGCTTGAGGTGCTGCGCCAGCCGCTCGAAAACGGTTCCGTATCGGTGTCACGCGCAGCGGCCTCCGTTGCATACCCCGCGCAGTTTGTGCTGGTTGCCGCCATGAATCCCTGCCCGTGCGGCTATTCGGGAGACAGCTCGCACCAGTGTACCTGCACCCCCAACATGATTAACCGCTACCGCTCACGCGTGTCCGGTCCTTTGCTCGACCGCATTGATCTGCATGTCGATGTGCCGGCGGTTCCCTACAAGGAGCTCACCGGCGAATATATCTGCGAGTCGTCTGCTGCGATTCGCGAACGGGTCATAGCGGCACGTGACCGCCAGTTAACCCGGTTCAAAGCCGATCGCATTTTTGCGAACGGCCAGATGAAAACGCGGCATATCAAGAAGTATTGCATGCTGACAAATGAAGCCCACTCGCTGTTTGACACCGCAATGCAGCGCCTTGGCCTGAGCGCCAGAGCCTACTCCCGCATTCTGAAAGTCGCGCGAACCGTTGCGGATCTTGCAGGCTCGGATTCCATTGAGGCTCAGCATATCGCAGAGGCGATTCAGTATCGGTCGCTCGATCGCAAGCCGTCATGATACTCATCATCAACAGAGAGGCTGTTCCCTTTATTGCTGTGATCCCGGAGGCGTCTTTATGAAGTTCACCCATTTTGATGAAGCAGGAAAGGCACGCATGGTCGATGTGACGGAAAAGCCCGCTACCCATCGGACTGCAGAGGCATGCGGTTCGATTTCCATGAAGCCTGAAACCCTGACGCTCATCAGGCAGGGCAAAATGGAAAAAGGCGATGTGCTTGGTGTTGCGCGGGTCGCGGGGATAATGGCAGCAAAGAAAACATCGGAACTGATTCCCATGTGCCATCCGCTTGCTGTTACCTCGGTGACGCTCGACTTTTCATTCAATGAAAAAAAGAACTGCGTCGACATCTCTGCCTCGGTCAAGGTCACCGGACAGACCGGCGTGGAGATGGAAGCATTGACTGCGGTTGCCGTTGCTGCCCTGACGGTTTACGACATGTGCAAGGCGGCTGATAAAGAAATGGTCATTTCCGACATCATGCTCGTGGAAAAAAGGGGGGGCAAAAGCGGCCCCTTTCAGCGGAAAAGATAGGGGTTCCATGCAGCCATATGCCGAGAGAATCCGCCTGGCAATCGAACTTCTGCATGCATCCACAACTGTCATTGCCTTCACCGGCGCCGGCATTTCGACCGAATCGGGCGTTGCTGATTTTCGCAGCCCCGGCGGCATCTGGGATCGTTACCGTATCGTAACCTATCAGGAGTTTCTTGCAAGCCGCGAGTCGCGGCAGGAATACTGGCGCATGAAGAACGAGCTGATTCAGGAATTCGGCAGTGCCAGGCCGAATGCGGCTCATCATGCGCTGGCAGAGCTTGAGGTGCGGGGCAAACTGAAATGCGTGGTGACCCAGAATATTGACGGCCTGCACCAGGATGCAGGGAGTACGAATGTTCTTGAAATTCACGGCACCAATCGATCAGCCGTCTGCGTGCAATGCGGCCGGCGCCGGCCAATTGAAGAGGTGCAGGCCATGCTCGAGCAGTCGGCGTTTGATCCGCGCTGTGAAAGCTGCGGAGGCTTTGTCAAACCCGCGACAATTTCATTTGGTCAGGCGATGCCGGAGCAGAAAATGCTGGATGCCTATGCATATGCCCAAAAAAGCGACCTGATGCTGATGATCGGTTCATCGCTTCAGGTTGAACCTGCCGCTTCAATCCCGCGGGAGGCTCATCATGCGGGTGCAAAGCTCATCTTCATCAACCGCACCGAAACGCCGTTCGACCACCTTGCCACCGTGCTGTTTCAGGAAAATGCGGGGCAGGTTCTGCACGATCTTCTTGTTGCAAAAAACTAACCTTCGGCCTTCACTCCGAAAACATTCCCGAACCTGTTGTGCCGGACTTTCCCGAAATCCAGCCGGTTTTTCGGAACAGGTTCTTTTATTTCGCCTGGATGGCCGATGCTGATGATTGTCGCCACGTTGAGGGCGGGTGGGATATCAAGCAGTTCGCGAACATACTGTTCTGAAGAGAGCTTTTCATTCTGCATGCGGCCTCTGATCTGAATCCAGCAGCTCCCGAGCCCCAGAGAATGCGCCGCCATCTGCGCGAGAATGGTCGCGATAGAGCAGTCCTCTATCCAGACGTCGGATTTGCTGCTGTCAGCGCAGACCACAATTCCGAGGGCGGCGCTTTTCAGGAATTGTGACCCGCTCGATTTTGCCTGTGCAAGCCCGGCGAGCAGTTCCCGGTCATCCACGATGATGAATTCCCACGGCTTGTTGTTCCGGGATGACGGAGACCGGAGCACTGTTTCGACCAGCAAAGCGATCGCTTCACTGCTGACAGGTTTGCCGGTATATTTCCGGATGCTTCTGCGGGTCCGGACAAGTTCAATCATATTTAAGGGCCCCTCCTGGCGCGGTGAATACCGGGTATGCGGAATTTTTATCTATACCGGTCAACGGTGAATTTGAAAATCTCAACGTCGGAGTCGCCGGCATCGATCCCTGCCTTCGTCCTGGCGATGCTCAATTGATACTCTACCGTGTCAACGCCTTCGAGGTCCGGCAGCAGCAGCCCTTTGCGGGAGCCTTTTACAACGATGACGCCGTATTTCTTCGGATCAAGCTCCTTCAATGACTGAATCTTGACCGGGGCGGAGAGGACATCAACAGAATAGTCTATCTGGTTCAGTTCATGCACTGAGACAGGATTAAAGCGCGGGTCTTCATTTGCTGCCGCACGGGCGTTCCGGATAATTTCCAGGGCAAGGTTTCCGGTTGTCGGGGAAAAGGTGCCGATGCATCCGCGCAGCGCGCCATGCTTCTTGAGCGACACAAAAACCCCGGCACTGCGCTGCATTTCAGCGGGCAGCGGCTCAGGCGGATCGGGAATGACGCGATCCTTGCAATATGCTTCTACGACCTTCTTCGCTAATTCAGGGAATGGATGCATGGTGAGTACATTATCTCATCAAACCGCTGAAAATGAAACTCCCGCGCTCAGCTTTTCCGCTGCATGGAGTATTCTGCCAGCGCCAGCAGAGCATCCTTGTGCGCTGAATCCGGAAAAACCGAGAGTGCCTTCCGGGCCGATTCAACAAGTCCCTGAGCGGTCTTCAGTGCCTTGTCAATCGAGTCGTATCCGGCATAGAGATCGATTATGCGGGTCATATGATGTCCGTTGCCGCTTTCATCAGGCTTTTTGGACGAAGTCTCTTTGATAATTGCAACAACCTCATCACGCTCCGCTGCTGAAGCGTCTTTAAGCAGATGAATAAGCGGCATGGTAATCTTGCCTTCTTCGAGATCCTTGCCGAGCTTCTTGCCGAGCGTCGCCGGCTGTGCAACATAATCGAGCACATCGTCGGCGAGCTGAAAAGCAATGCCCGCTTTCAGGCCGAAGTCGCGGAGCGCCGTCTCTTTTTCTTCCGGCATCTCCGCGAGCACAGCACCAATACGGCATGCCGCCGAGATGAGGATGCCGGTCTTGCCGGAAATGATCTGAAAATATTCCTGCTCGGTGATAGCGGGGTCGCCGGTCTTGCTGAGCTGGAGGATTTCCGCTTCCGACATGCGGGTCGTCGCTTCAGACAGAACATCCATAACCTTTTGGCTGTTCTGGCCGACCGCAATTCTGAGCGCATTGGAATACAAATAGTCGCCGATAAGAACAACCATGTGGTTGCCCCACAAAACGTGAGAGGCGGTCTTGCCCCGGCGTGTTTCGGCTCCGTCGATAACATCGTCGTGCAACAGGGATGCGGTATGAATTGCTTCGATGACCGCGCCAAGAATAGCCCGCTTCTCACCGGCATAACCGCAGAGATTGGCGCTCAGAAGCAAAAAAAGCGGTCTCATGCGTTTGCCGCCGCCTCCGAGGATATGCCGCCCTACCAGAGGTATCAGCTGCACGTCATTCGCAAAAATGCCGGCGAGTTCAACCTCAACCTGTCGAAGTTCGGATGCGTGCGCCTGAAAAACGTCCTGAACGTTCATTTGCCTTTCAGCCGGATAGCGTCTAGGGGGGCGTCTTCGCAGGAAAGCTTGCGAAGATCCCGCGGCCGGAATGCTCCTTTTTCCGTAAAGAATGCCGTCACATACCGTGACGGCGTGACATCAAAAGCCAAGTTTAGTACATTCACGCCGTCCGGAGCAACTTTGTGCCCCCAGATAGTGCGGACTTCATCTGGATGACGCTCCTCAATCGGGATCTTGTCGCCCGAGTCCATCGTAAAATCGATGCTGCTCAGCGGAGCTGCCACATAGAACGGAATGCCGTGCTCCCTGCAGAGCACTGCTACCATATATGTGCCGATTTTGTTCGCCACATCGCCGTTCAGCGTCGTGCGGTCGGTGCCGACGATGGCAAGATCAATCATGCCGCGCTTCATGACGGCGCCGGCGCTGCTGTCGGTAATCAGCGTGACCGGGATGCCGGCCTGCATCAGCTCCCATGAGGTGAGCCGCGCTCCCTGATTGACCGGCCGGGTTTCATCCGCAAAGACCTGAATCCGCTTGCCCTGCTCCCTGGCAACATACATCGCGGCTGTGGCGGTGCCGAACCCCCCGGTTGCAAGACTTCCCGCATTGCAATGCGTCAGAATAGTATCGCCGTCCCGAATGAACTGCGCTCCGTATTCGCCAATCATGCGGTTGACAGCGACATCTTCTTCAAGAATGCGCTGCGATTCTTCAATCAGCATCTTCTTGAGCGTATCAACATTTTCGTGCTTATGGTCAGTGATGAATTTCCTGAGCCGTTCGATCGCCCAGTGGATATTCACCGCCGTCGGCCGCGTGGCATTGATGGTTTCAAAAATCGGCTGAAGGCCCTCTGTAAATTCATCGACGCTCCGCGCCTTAATCTCCTGCGCGCCGAGCGCAACGCCCATGGCGGCCGCAATGCCTATGGCCGGGGCGCCGCGAATCCAGAGTTTTTTTATGCCTTCGGCAACCTTTTGATAATCGCCGCATTCGGCATAGACAACTTCAAGCGGCAGCCTGCTCTGATCGAGCATCATGACCACGTCATCCTGCCAGTAAATCGTTTTAACCAACCCCGCCTCCTTTACGCAATCGGGAAAACCGAAGCAACCACAAACAGCACTGTCAGAACAGCGACAACCGTCACCGTAGACCAGGAGATTATGTTGTATGCCCTGCTGTTGGTATAGTCACCCATGATTTTCTTGTTATTGATCAGTTTTATGATAAAGACCAGAACAAACGGCAGCATGAGTCCGTTCACGATTGCCGACAGCACCATCAGATCAACAAGCGGAGCGCCGGGAATAAGAATAATCGCGGCGGCGGCACCGATAATAAGGGTATAGATGCCCATGAACTGCGGCGCCTCCTTGAATGACTTGTTGACTCCGGCCTCCCAGCCCATCGCTTCGCAGATGTAGTATGCGGTCGCCAGCGGAACAATGATAGCCCCGAGAATGGACGCATTGGCGAGCGCTATCGAGAAAATCAGGGCGGCATAATTTCCGGCCAGCGGCTGCAAGGCTATTGCGGCTTCTGACGCATCTTCAACCCGGATGCCGTGCGGGTAGAGCAGCGTTGCGCAAGTGACAATGATAAAAAAGCTGACAATGTCGGTAATCGAGCACCCGACGATGACATCCAGGCGTGTAAGCCGGTAATCTTCCTTTTTAATGCCTTTTTCCGCAATGGAAGACTGCATATAGAACTGCATCCATGGCGTAATCGTTGTGCCGATGATGCCGACGGCCAGTATAAGATATTCGGCATCCCATTTGATGTCAGGAACAACCAGGCTCTTACCAACTTCGAGCCAGTCTGGCTTCGCCATAATGCCGGATATAATGTACCCGACAAATATAAGGCACGCAACGAGGAGGACATTTTCTATAATCCGGTAACTGCCCTTGACGACAAGCAGCCAGATGGCGGCCGCGCCTATCGGCACCATAGCGTATTTGCTGAGACCGAGAATCTGCATGCTTGCGGCCCATCCGGCGAAATTGGCGACCGTATTGCCGAAGTTGGCGATAAACAGGCCGAGCAGAAGATAGAATGCCGCCTTGACCCCGAATTCTTCACGGATGAGGTCTGCAAGTCCTTTGCCGGTTACAACGCCCATGCGGGCAACCATTTCCTGAACGACAATCAGCGCTGCCGTCACAGGAATCAGCGTCCAAAGCAGGCTGTAGCCGAAACGTGCGCCGACAACCGAATAGGTGGTGATCCCGCTCGCATCGTTGTCGATATTGGCGGTAATAATCCCCGGGCCCATGACCGTGAGAAAGAGCAGGGCTTTTTTCCAGAAGCCTCTCACACTTTTCTCCGCTTGCGCTTGCCTTCTCGTGGCATGATGACATCGATAATGTCGTCAACCGTAATAACGCCGGCACAGACGCCGTCGCTGTCAACAACCGGCACCGCCACAAGGTCATATTTTGATATGAGTTCAGCAACAACCATCTCGTCCGTTTCCGGCGTTACCGTACGGAGTTTGGTCTGCATGATGTCGGCGAGAAGCTTGTCCGGGTCCGCCAGAATCATCTCTCGCAGCGACAAGACGCCGACCAGCTTTTCGAGCTGGTCCACGACAAAAACATAATAGACCGGTTCGACCTCTTCAGCATCCTTCCTGAACCGCTCCAGCGCCTCGCGCGCCGTAATATTCGGCGGATAGGCTATAAAGAGGTTGTTCATCAGGCCGCCCGCAGTATCTTCCTCATGATGCAGCAGCTCCTGGATGTCCTCAGCGTCTTCTTTCTCGATATGTTCGAGAATCTCCTTCGCAACTTCGGTCGGCAGATCGCTCAGCACGTCGGCAGCGTCGTCCGGATTCATCTCCTCGATAATGTCCGCCGCTTTTTCTGGCTCAATGGATTTGATCATCTCAGCCTGTTTGTCCGGCTCAAGCTCCGAGAGCGCGTCCGCCGCGGTTTCGATGTCAAGATTTTCGAAGAGGGCCGCTCCTTCTTTCTGCGGAACCTGGCTGATAATTTCGGCAAGGTCGGCAGGATGCAGGTCGGAAACCATCTGGCGGGAAACCGTCAGGGCTATTGCATTCAACTGCGGACTGAGCGGCTGCATGTACGTCCAGGCAATCAGATTGTAGGGGATGTCGGAATTGAAAGTCTTGAGCAGGCTTTCGCTGCCGCGCTCAATGCCGAGACGCCGGAGAATGCCGCGCATTCCCACATCCACCGCGATAAGCACCGCTTCGCCTTCGTAGCCTTCCAGTTTGATGTCGTTTGCACGGACAATCTTAACCCCGTTCACGTCAACAATCTGTTTATCGAGGATATCGCGGGATGCCAGCAGGTCTGTCTCTTGCAGTTCATAGGAAGGAAGCTCTCCCTCATTGAGATACGTGGATATGACGCGCTTGCTGAACAGGTTGATCTGTTCCCAGCGGAGTATCAAGAGTTGCTTTCTCTGATGCAGGATGACAGCCGCTATCTTCGGCAACGGGTCGCCTTTGACGACAAGAGCATCGTGCACCCGTCCGACGATTTCACCCTTCGGGTCAAAAACCGGCTTTTTCAGGACTTCACTGAGAAAGAGTTCGCCAAACAGCGGCATGCTGGACCCCCTAAACCCGTTTGCCGGCATTCATACAGCTGTAACATGTTAGTATAGCCGTTGACGCATGACAAGGACAATCAAAAAAGCAACGAAAAGAGGGCGTTATCGCTTTTTCTTGTGAATAGTTCGCGGGCAGGCTATTGCTGGAGGATTTTTGCTGCGTCTTTGGCAAAATAGGTGAGAATCAGATCCGCGCCAGCCCGACGCATCGCGGTAAGCATTTCGAGCATGACCCGGTCGCCGTCTATCCAGCCGAGCTGGGCTGCAGCCTTGACCATGGCATATTCGCCGCTCACGTTGTAGGCGGCAACCGGCAGGTCGAAAGCATTCTTTACATCCGAAATAATGTCGAGATAGGCAAGGGCGGGCTTCACCATGACGATATCGGCGCCTTCTTCAATGTCGAGCGCAACTTCCCTGAGTGCTTCCCGCCGGTTTGCCGGATCCATCTGGTAAGACAGCCGGTCACCGAACTGCGGGGTGGAGTTTGCCGCCTCACGGAACGGGCCGTAAAAGGCCGATGCATATTTTGCGGCATAGGACATGATTGGCAGTGCGCTGAATCCGTGCTGATCGAGTGCCTCCCGGATGGCGCCGACCCGGCCGTCCATCATATCGGACGGGGCAACCATGTCTGCGCCTGCCTGCGCGTGTGAAAGCGCTTCCTTCGCAAGCAGTTCGAGCGTAGCGTCGTTGTCTACGCCACCGTTGCGGATGACGCCGCAGTGGCCGTGACTTGTGTATTCACACAGGCAGACATCGGTAATGACATACAGCTCCGGCATAGCATCCTTAAGTGCCTTCACTGCGGTCTGGACGGCCTCGGTCTCTTTGCAGGCAGCAGAGCCGGTTTCGTCCTTGTACTCGGGAATGCCGAAAAGAATGACGGACGGAATGCCGAGCGAGAACGCCTCCCGGGCGTTTTTCACCGCACGATCTACCGACTCCTGAAAGCAGCCCGGCATCGAGCTGATGGGCAGGCGGATTCCGGATCCGTTCGTTACAAACAGGGGGTAGATAAAGTTGTCAGGAGAGATGGTGGTTTCACGCACCATCCTCCTGATCGTCGGGTTTGCTCTGAGGCGTCGCGGTCGATTGACCGGAAACATTATCCGCAGCTGGTGCAGCCGGAACTACAAGACGGCGCACTTTCACTGCCACTGCCGCACGACGGTGCTTCCCCGCCGGTCAGCACAAAGCCTTCCTGCTCTTCATCCTGAAAATAATCGAGCTGCATGCTGGCGAGTTTTTCGACCGTGTCGTTATCAACAAAAACCTGCAGACCATTCTGCTCAAAAACCGTGTCATTGGTCTGCGCTTTTTCTTCAAGATCGAGTCCGAACGACGGACCGCAGCACCCGCCGCTTGAACCGAACACACGCAAACCCCAGCCGGCCTTTCCTTCTTCAGCGAGTACTTCCGTGGCCTTCGCCGCAGCCTTTTCTGAAATGGTAAACACGAAATACCTCCTTAAATATGCTGTTTTTAGCATAGCGGAACAGTTTTTCAAAAAGCAATAAAGCCTCAATCCCCTGTTTGCAGGCCTTTGCCGGGAACAGGATCCCTCAATTCTTTATTTTGCGCCATGTTTCTGGTATAGTTTGATTAATGTCACCACAGACGGCGAAGGAACAGATTCTGACAAAAATCCGCTCGAGCCATGATTTTCCGGTCATGTCGAGCACCATCTCGCTCATCAACAAACTCGACGCGTCAAATGACACCTCCGTCGCGGAGCTGTCAAATATTATTCTGAACGACCATGCCCTCATCTCGAAAATCCTGAAGCTTGTCAACAGTGTGAACTATGTTGAGTTCGGCGAAGTCACGACCATCTCGCGAGCTATCGTGCTGCTCGGGTTCGAGAATATCAAAAACCTCGCAATGACGCTTCTCCTTTTTGAACATTTCAAAAAAGGCGGAGCGACTGATGTTGTCGATTCAATCGTCAAATCCATCTTCAGCGGCACCCTCGCGCGGAAGATTTCAGGAGATCTTTCGTTTGTGAGCGGGGAGGAAGCCTTCATCTGTTCGCTCTTTCACTCCTTCGGGAAAATGATAGCAGGATTCTATCTCCCTGAAGAGTATCAGACTTACCAGAAGCGTATTCAGCAGCACCTCTCCGATTCTGCCGCCGCCGCCGAGACCTTCGGCCTGTCGTTTGAAGAACTCGGCATGACGATCGCAAAAGAGTGGAATTTCCCGGTGCGTATTATCCAGAGCATGAGAAAACTGCGGGTAGCGGAGGTCTGCGAAGCCCGGAGCGACATCGACAAGCTCTGCACCGTCGCAAATTTCAGCAATGAAATTTGCGGCATTATCGCCACAGGGTCAAAGGACACCGACAAAAAGCTGGGGGAGCTGCTCACATCATACGGTCGCCATTTCGGACAGTTGGAGAACGGATTCGGCGATCTGTTGAAAAAGACCTTTCAGGACATCTCCTCATATGCCCATGTCTTCAACATCAATCTGCAGAGCATGCCGTTCTGCAGGCAGTTAACCACATGGGCCTCAGGGGAGATTTCTCCCGAACCGACCGGGCTGTCGGCGCTCGGCATCTCGAGCGCGGCGATCAAGACGATTGAGACGCTGACCGAAACAGCTACTGAGGTCAGCCCTGAAATTATCTTTATCAGCGGAGTTCAGGAGATGAACAACTCTTTGCTCCAGAGCCACCCGTTGAATGACATCATCCGCATCGCCCTCGAGACAATGTATCGCGGGCTGAGTTTTTTCGGAAAGGCGAAGACTCTTTTTTTCATCAAGGACACGCGGCAGCCTATCATGGCGGTTCGCTTCGGCTTCGGCAGCGATATCGAACAAACGATGCGGTGGTTTCGCATCCCGCTCAGTGAACAGGATAATTTCTTCAATCTTGCCGTCGCGAAACAGACAGACCTCGTTATCAAGGACATCGAAGCGCCGGATATCCGGCAACTGGTGCCGGAATGGTACCGTGCGGGTGCAGGATCGGGCTTGTACGTCATCGTTCTGCCGATCATCGTGAACGCCAAGCCCATTGGTCTGTTTTACGCCGAAGGCGACCGCGACAGCCTCACGACAATAACCGGCGGACAACTGAAATACCTGACTATTCTGCGCGACACGACCGTACTCGCCATCAAGCAGCGGCAGGGGTAGTGGTGGAAATGGACATCGGCCGGCTGCTTGCTTTCGCGGTGAAGGAGGAGATCCTCCGGAATGTGCTGAAAAGCCATCAGCGCGCGCTCGTTCTCGGATTTGCAGGCACCGGCAAGACGGTCTGCACCCTTCGGACGCTTGTCGGTCTCAGCTCTCCCTGTTATTTCAGCCCGCTGCCGTTTTCCTCCGATGCGCTGAAAAAACATGCCCCCGGAGTCACGGCTCTTTCGGCTCTCACCAGAACGCCGCCAGCTGACCTTCCATCGCCGGCGCTCATCGTGGATGGGGTCAACAAGCTTCCGCCGGAACAGATCCTGGAGGTAATCAACATTCTGAAAAACCCCGGCTCGTGGCAGAAAGTTGTGCTGATTTCGCAGGTTTTGATTGACTCGAAAGAGCTCATGCCGAACATCGATGTGGTCGTAAAAATGAAAGAGAAAACTGCTGAGATGCTGTACTCGAAACTGCTCGAAACGAACTAACCGGTATTTGCCGGAAACTAGACGCCTTTCAGCTCGTCCATCAACTCCCTGACTGAAAGAATCCTGTCGATCCGATGCGCGTTCGTGCCGACCGTGTAGAGCGGCTCTTCCTTGTCAGAATTGTATCCTGCCGAGCTGAGCAGTCCGTTGCAGATACAGAAATAATCCTTGTTGTTCACTTTTGCGGGACAAAGCGTATAATTGCCTTTTTCGTCCTTGTTCAGGACATAGCCCTTGTCGCATTTCGGGGTGCGAAGCTGCATGAGCGTTGACTGATACATCGGCGACTGCAGGATAATGCGGAACGGCAGGCCGCACGGGGAGCCGGGCAGGTACGCAAGGTAAATATTTTCCTGGTTGACCTCCACGACTGCCTGCTTGTATGCCTCAGTAGCACTGCTCTCCTCGGTTGCGAGGAATCGGGTGCCCATCTGCACGCCGTCGGCACCCATCGCCAGGAATCGCTGAATATCCTCATGTGTATAGATGCCGCCTGCAACAATCACCGGGATATCGCCATATTTCATCGCCATATCCTTGACCGGCGGAAAAAGATTCTCAAGCTTGTTGGACTCGAGATCAACCTGCTCCATCTTGAAGCCAAGGTGGCCGCCTGCCAGAGGGCCTTCAAGCACAACTGCGTCGGGACGATATTTATAGCGATCCCACTTTTTGCAGATCAGTTCCAGCGCGCGTGCGGAAGAAACAATGGGAATCAGCGCCGTATCTTTCGGCGGATGAATGTCGGGGAGATTCAGCGGCAGACCGGCACCGGAAATAATGGCATCTGCGCCTGCATCGATCGCGCCCTTGACTGAATCAACATAATCGCGCTGGAGGGCTACCATGATGTTGATGCCGGCAAACCCGCCCTTGTCCTTGGCAAGCTCTATCTCTTCGCGAGTTGCTTCATAAGTATTCACCTTCCTGCCGGTCCGCTTGGATACGAGCCGATCAATGCATGCGCTCGAGATAATGCCGAGCCCCCCCTCGTGCGCCACAGCGCTTGCGAGCGGTGCCAGAGAAACGCCGACCCCCATGCCGCCCTGTACGACCGGCACAGTAATTTTTTTCCCCTTGACGGTGACAGACGGTAATTTCGAAGCAGTAGTGGTCACTGGATACCCCGTTACGTTAAAAATTGAGGAACAATCTCCGGTAAGAAAGCCCCATATTTGTACCCATAGGGTACCTTGTATATTCTCTCATAAGGCATTCTTTTGGCAAGTAAAATCTGCTCAAAACTTCGCCAGCCACAGCGTTGCCCGGCTTGACGTGATGCTGTCGGCTTGCAAAGCAAATGATAATCGGCATGCGTGAGATGATATCAAGGCTCAACGCCTCCACAGGTTCCCATTGTACTTTCCCCTTATCCCCCCGCCCACGCCTCCGACAACACCTCTGCCTGCTCCAGCACTGTTTCAGTAGCTTTGACCTGCTTGTCCGGCGGGTAGCCGTATTTGCGGAGAATGCGCTTTACGATCACTCTCAACTGGGCCCTCACATTGTCGCGGATCGTCCAGTCGATGGTGACGTTTTTCTTGACCGTCTCAACCAATTCTCTGGCTATCTTTTTCAGTGTCGGTTCGCCGAGCACCTTGACAGCGCTGTCGTTCACTTCCAGCGCATCGTAGAAAGCGAGTTCATCGTCATTCAGATCAAGCGCCGCGCCGCGTGCGCCCGCCTTTCGCATGTCCCTGGCAAGTGCAATCAGCTCTTCGATCACCTGGGCAGTCTCGATAGCCCGGTTCTGGTACTTGCGGATCGACTGTTCCAGCAGATCAGCAAAGGAACGCGCCTGCACCACATTGCGTTTCAAGCGGGTTTTGATCTCACCCTTCAGCAGTTTCTGCAAAAGTTCCACCGCGAGGTTCCGTTGAGGCATGCCGCGCACCTCTGCCAGAAAGTCGTCCGAGAGAATCGAAATGTCAGGTTTTTTGAGGCCTGCTGCGGCAAAAATATCCACCACCTCGTCGGAAACCACTGCTTTTGAAATAATCTGGCGGATAGCGTGCTCCAGCTCTTCATCTGTTCTGGATTCGCCCGGTGTGCCTTTGGCAAGAACTGCACGCACCGCCTGGAAAAATCCGACATCATCGCGGATGCGTAATGCTTCATCGTGCGGCACCGCAAGCGCAAAGGCCTGAGAGAGTTCCGTTACCGCTCCGAGAAGACGCTTTTTGCCGTTATCCTGCCCCAAGATATGCTCCTGAGCAGCCGGAAGCAGCGACAGGCGCTCCTGAGGTTTCCCGGTTATCCAGAGTGTCCAGTCGAAACCATGGAAAAGCCCACAGCATACTTCATATTTTGCAAGCATCAAAGCTACTGCCTCTGCCTGATCGATTGCCGTCTTGCCGGTACCGCCGCTTTCGGTATAGGTGGCAAGCGCAGACTTCAGCTCATCGGCAAGGCCGAGGTAGTCAACCACCAGGCCGCCCGGCTTGTCCCTGAATACCCTGTTTACCCGTGCAATGGCCTGCATCAGTCCATGCCCGCGCATCGGCTTGTCCACATACATGGTATGGAGGCTCGGCGCATCAAAGCCGGTCAGCCACATGTCGCGGACAAGAACGATTCTGAACGGATTTTTCGGATTGCGGAAGCTTTGTGCAAGAGCCTCACGTCGCGGCTTATTGCGAATGTGCATTTGCCAATCGATCGGGTCTGTTGCCGATCCGGTCATGATCACCTTCATCGATCCCTGATCATCGTCTTCCGAATGCCATGCCGGACGCAACTCGGCAATTGCCCGGTACAGTTCAACGCAGATACGGCGGCTCATGCAGACCACCATCGCCTTGCCGTCCAGGGTCGATAGGCGATTTTCAAAATGCTCCACCAGATCGCGAGCAATGAGCTTGATGCGGTTCTCCGAGCCGACCACTGCTTCGAGCTGCGCCCATTTCGTTTTGAGCTTTTCCTTGCGCTCGACTTCTTCGCCTTCGGTTGCTTCCTCAAACTCAGGGTCTATCTTCGGACGTTCAGACTCCTTCAGTTCCAGCTTTGCAAGGCGGCTTTCGTAGTAGATCGATACCGTTGCCCCATCAACCACTGCCCGCTGGATGTCGTAAACACTGATATAGTCACCGAAGACGGCGCGGGTGTTTGCATCCGTCTTTTCGATCGGTGTGCCGGTAAACCCGATAAACGAGGCATTCGGCAGCGCATCGCGCATGTGGCGCGCATAACCATCAATAAAGTCGTACTGGCTGCGGTGTGCCTCGTCGGCAATAACAACAATATTGCGACGATCAGAAACGATCCTTCCGACGGGTCCGACATCCAGAAACTTCTGGATCGTCGTAAACACCACCCCGCCGGACGATACGGTCAGCTTTTCCCTCAAGTCGGCCCGATCCGCTGCCTGCACCGGCGGCTGGCGGAGCAGCTCGCTACAACGGGCAAACGTGCCAAAGAGCTGATCGTCAAGATCATTCCGGTCAGTCAGTACGACGATTGTCGGATTCTCCATGGCTGGATGCAGGATCATCCGACCCGCATAAAAAGCCATGGTCAGACTTTTGCCCGAGCCCTGCGTATGCCAGACCACGCCGACGCGTCGGTCACCGAGTTCTCCCCCAGGCTTGCGGCCTGACTCATAAGTACCCAGGGTATCCCCAGCCAGCGCACCGCTCGCATGTTGAGCGGCGCGTAACGTCTCTTCAACCGCAACATTCACCGCGTGGAACTGATGATACCCCGCCATCTTCTTGATGACCTTCCCGCCGTCACCTTCTTCAAACACGATAAAGTAGCGGAGCATATCAAGAAACCGTCGCTTCTCAAACACTCCTTCAAGCACCACCTGCAGCTCTGTCATGCCTGTCGGGGCATCTTCTCGTCCGGTAATGGTACGCCATGGCTTGAACCACTCTTTTCCGGCGCCAAGCGAGCCAATACGCGCCTGCACCCCATCGGAAATGACGAGGGCAGCATTTGTGGCAAAGAGGGCAGGAATCTGCGCCTGATACGTCTGAAACTGCCGGTATGCGCTCCAGACGGTCGCATTCTCATCAGCAGGGTTCTTGAGCTCTATCACCGCCAGCGGCAGACCGTTTACGAACAACACCACATCAGGCCGCCGGGTATGTTGCCCCTCAGACACAGTGAACTGATTCACCGCCAGCCAGTCGTTATTGTCCGTCCTGTCGAAGTCGATAATCTTTGCCTGCGCACCGGCTATTGAGCCGTCCTTGCGACGATACTCCACCGTCACCCCATCCACTAACATACGATGAAGCAGACGATTTCGTGCTATGAGCGACGGCGCATCAGTGCGAGTCAGTTTGCGAAAGGCATCTTCGACGGCTTCATGTGGAAGGTCAGGGTTGAGAGCTATAAGTGCCTGTCTCAGGCGGTTTTCGAGGATAACGTCACGATAGTTCGGGTCCGTTCGCTCGGCAGTGAGCATGCCAACAGCAATATCCGGACCGTGGATTACTGAATAGCCCTGCGACTCCAGCCAGGTAAGAGCGGCATCTTCGACGATGGATTCGGTGAAAGAAGGTAATAGATTCACAATCGCTCTCGAAACAATGTATCCCCCGACGCTACAGACTGATAACGAATCGGCTTGGAGAGTTTTTTCAGCACACCTGCATCAACCAGGCGCTGCAGCCACTCTTTGGCCTGATTTTTTGATACAGCGAGTTCTTCTGCTACTTCAGCATCAGTTTTTGGAGAATCAATTCGTTCCAGAATCTCTCTCACTTTGGCAAAAAGCTCTTCCGCCGGGGTGGCATTTGCAGTAGTTCTCAACGGCGGCTGGGCCTCATTCGTCAATGATGGTTGTTGAACATCATAATCGCTATTGGCATCCTCATGGACTGCGAACAAAAGCCCATCCTTGCCGGACACAACACTCCCATGGGTATCCTTCGAAGCCAGGACATCCATAAACGCTTCCGGTGATGACGGCTCCGGCCACGGCAATGCGCCTCTTTGTCTGAGCGCAGCTATTCCCTTGCCGCAGTCTCCGGCAGTACGCACATACACCGGAACCAGCCTCATTTTTTCCAACTGCTCGACAGCCCCGGTCCATGTGCCGCCCTTTTCATAGTCAGTGTTTACAACCAGCGCTGCATCAGACAGGGCATAGATTAATTTATTGCGTTGCATGGCATGGCCGACATTAAAGCCAGCCGATGGATCATAAGGGGAAATCAGGATCAGATGTCCTTTCATCAAAAGATTTCTATGTTCACGATTCAACACTGCCCTTTCAAGACTGTCGGCCATGACACCACTCACTCTGCCGCCAGCGCCAAGTGCCCCTCTCATTGCTGCCTGATCAATCCCACGGGCTCCTCCGGATACAATCGTGCATCGTGAAGCAGCGGCAAGCTGTCCGATGGTTTCAGTGTATTTGATTATCATGTCATCCACATGTCTTGAACCGACTACAGCCAACCCGCCAGTTTCCAAAATTCCAGCATCGCCGCAACCATAAAGTATTGGCGGCGCATCACCTTTAAGCTGTTTTCTGAGACGCGCCGGATAATTTTCGTCAGCTCTGCTGACGACCCAGATAGCGCGAGTCTGCCATCGTTCTACAGCCTGACTTAAGAGAAATCCTCTATCCAGAAGCCGCTTCATCCGATCGCTATCTATAACGAGCCGACACTCTGCAATAAGACTCTCGGCATCAGTTGCAAGGAGGTCCGACGGCCAATGTTTGTTTTCATGGAGAAAACGGGCCAGTTTCTTGTATTCACCAAAGGTCAGAAGATCACGCGAATCCGCATTGCGCCCTGTAATCAAGTGAGCCGTTAACAGCAGTATTGCCTGTGTATTCTGTGAAAGCGATAAGCTCATTTGCCCTGTCCTGTCTGAGCAAGCGCCAATGGGAACACTTCGGCGCTGCCGGATGATCGCAGCAGCCAGGCTGCAATCGTTAAGGTCCATCTTGAATCCACCATGTCATCCACAAGTAAAACCGGGCCGGGAGGAAGTGGTTCACCCCTAATCGCCAGGGAGCCATCAATATTTCGTGCCTGCTGAACACTGTTTGCCATGGTTTTCTGTTCAGGCCGGGCATCAGTTTTTTCCAGAACCGGGAAAAATGGAAGATTCAGTGCCGCCGCCAGTCTTTCAGCAAAGTTCGGCACAAGAACAGGGTGCCTTTTTGAAGGAATACATGTTACCCACTCAGGAGAAGGCTGCGGGTTCCAGTCTCTGACCAATGCGGCACAGGCAACAACAAGATCATCCGAAAAGTGGCTTTCGCGGTACTTGCCCTCACGCACCGTACGGCCCCAGCCTGCGTCGCCCCAAACACAAAGAGCCTTGCCTGGCTGTGCCCGTAGACTATCATTGATCATGCCCTTAACATTATACGTCGGCATCCCGCCATGAGGCCACTTCTTTCGGGGCTCGATCTCCAGGCTGGTTCGACGCAGATAGGCCACAGCTGCACTGACTATAGCGGGATCTGCCGAGACCGGCAAAGGAGGCAAAGAATTTGAACCTGCATTCTCAGGTTCTCCATCAAGAGCATGAATCAGAAACTGCATGTGACCAGATGCCAGACCAACATATTCCTGCATCTGCCGCTGTTCCTCACGTCTCAGGCTGGTCAGCCGCTCAGCCCGCTCCCAAAATGACTCGCCCAGTATGGCAGCAGTCAATTGCCATCGTGATCCCTGTTTGACGATAGGCGCTGGTGACTCAAGCGACAGCAATGCGATGGTTTTATCTATCCGGCCTCTGCTGATGTTTATGCGTCCAAGCAGTTCGGCAACGGAAAGACCATTGGCCGATGCTTCCAGTGCCTCCAGCACTGTCTGAACTTCCTCTCGCGTCGGGAATGCGCTTTCTATAAAATAATCCGTTATATCAGTTTCTTCCTCGCCACTGAGAAGCACACCATATGCCGCATCCAGTGCACGCCCGGCACGGCCAACCTGCTGGTAATATGCGACTACTGAACCCGGCGTCTGATAGTGAATCACAAAGGCAAGATCCGGTTTATCAAACCCCATTCCCAAAGCAGTCGTCGCCACCAGAGCCTTCACTCCGTTTTCCAACAAAGCCTGCTCAAGGCGAACGCGTCCATCTCCAGTCTCACCAGTATATGACTCCACATTCAGGCCGCGCGATTTTAACCAGTCCGCAACCTGCACAGCGTCTCTAATCGTCAATGTGTAAATAATTCCGCTTCCCGGCAAAGCCACGACTTGTTCAGCCAGCCACGCAAGCCGGTCTGCCTGATTCTGAAGGCGGATTGTCTGAAGCATGAGCGATGGCCGGTTCAAATCACCGCGAGAAACGGCAATATTGGGGCCGAGAATAGTCTTCAAGTCGTCCATTACACGGTTATTTGCAGTCGCCGTTGTTGCCAGTAGTCTCAGGTTTGTCGGCAGCGAACGCACAATGCGCTCCAACAGGCGATAGTGGGGACGAAAATCATGTCCCCAGTCCGAAATACAGTGAGCCTCATCAATTACCAATAATGAAATACGTCCGGCAACTCTGGCCAGTACCTCTGTTTGAAAACGCTCATTGGCCAGCCTCTCCGGCGAAATCAGGAGAATATCCAACTCATTACGGCCAATCATAGCCTCAATGTCAGTCCATCCATCCTGATTGTCGGAATTGATCGTACCTGCCCGCACACCCATTCTTTCAGCCGCAGCAATCTGGTTGCGCATTAATGCCAGCAGCGGCGAGACCAGCAAAGTTGGCCCGCTTCCAGCTTCGCGGAGCAGTTTTGTCGCGATGAAATAGACAAAACTCTTACCCCAACCGGTCTTCTGAACAACCAGCAATCGCCCGTGGCCATCGACAACATGCTGTATTGCCTCTTCCTGGCCATCACGAAAGACTGAATCAGTCCTGCCAGAACCTTGCCGTAGCAGTTCCAATGCACGGGCAGCGTTATAACTCACAAAGATACCCCCTCAAGCAATGAGCGCCGCTCTATCTGCTGAATAATGGCGACGGTTTTGGAATTGGCAACCATTCTACTTCATGTGCTCTGAAAGAAAACTCTTTATACCAAGAATCATCTGCTCGACATCTTTTCGAGTAAATTGATCAAAGTTGCCATGTGCCGCATGATTGCGAATCTCAGCCCAAGCCCTTAATTGTTTTGCTTTCGTTTCTTTGAAAGCACCTGCTTTCTTGAGATCATCGACCAGCGGGTTGAGCGTTTTCGCTTTGCCGTTGTGTATTATTGTTTCCACTCGTGGTTTTTGCAATCCACACAGGGTTCGCAACGCTTTTTCCAGAACAGCTCCGGATAAAACAGCAGCAGGAACATGGTCATGATTACCTGATTTCCCTTCCTTAAGTAATTGCTCTGCCTGCCCCATGTAGTCACTAGAGAGAGCGCTCTCTACTTGTAATAGCAAGTTACCAAGAAATCCTTTTTCGAAATCATCTTTGATGGCTTTCAGCGTCGCAATGCCCCACTTAAGCTGTCTGAGTGAATTATTTAGTTTCCCGAAACTATCTATCGCCTTATTTTGCACATGTTCAGCAGGGAGGATTTGTGCCAGAAGCGATACGCAATTCGATCGCCACTGAACAAACCCGGACCATTCGACAAAATGCTTGTCTGGTTCCTTTCGAAATTGATCGGGATTTGCCCAACTGCTGAAACGCCTCCCGGGCACTGTCGTAGTATTGTGCTCTAAAGACGCGCCTATGGCTATGAGCTCATCAAACCGAGCCAATATCTTTTGTTCAATATGATTAGGTAATTGCATAACAGCTCATTTCAATAGAGTCCTCAAATCGGTTGGACTTGCATCATCTGCCGACTGAATCGGCAAAGATACGTTTCTGATTATGGATTCGGAGAATAATGCGCTCATTGTTTCCCACCATATTGAGCCGAGTTTTCTTGACAATGACGTCTCACCAGGGCGACCCAGGAATCGTACCAATACCACGTATTCTGAACAAGAACGCCCAGACCTTTAGCTGGATTTTTAGCATCTAAATTTTTCCATAGCTTTGTGTGTGCAGTGACTGAGAACTGTGTGAAACCTTCAGCCTTCATCAGCTTTACAATCCCGTTGGGCAGATGCTTTGGTCGCTCAGTCTCTTTTATGACTGTGTATGCTTTGTTCTCATCAGCAGCAAGTGGAGAATCTGCTTTAACAAACTCAATGACTCTATCAGCTTGTCCCTTGCGATTTGCTGTTTTAGCAACAAATAGCACTCGATAGGCAAATTTCGGACTATTGAACTCCTCTTCCGTGAGGATATCTTCGAATCCTTCAATAAACGACCTGATATGGGACGGCATCTCCGCGGGAGTGGGTAAAGTCTCAGCTTGTTCCTGACTGATCGAAGAAAATTGAAGGCTGAATGCAAGATGCTTATCAATACCCTGTTCGGGACCAAAGAATTTTTTCACATAATCATTATAGTTAAGGCAACATGCCTGAAACTTTGCGCTCAAGGTATTATCAAGGCGCGATGTCATTTGGTGCTCGATCTCATGACGAATTCCGATGAGGAATCGAAGATTGTTTGCACTGTTATTATCGATTGGCGAGATGGAACTATTGAGACATTGATCAAGTTCCCAATGCTTGCATGCACCATTTTTTGTTTTTTTGAACATGCGACGAGCGCCGTTTTGCTCGAAGTAACGATACTCGACGGCATTTTTTCGATAATATGCGTGAAGAAGATATGTCCACGCAATGTTCATCAGTACAATAAATATCTCAGAGCGAAATGATATCAATGGACTGTTGAAAATCTGGACGGCTGCAAGCGCAGCTTCGCGAGACTTTGTAACGAGTTCTGATGTTACCGACCGAACTCTTCGAATACGACGCTTAGTCGTCATGAAGCCAAATCTTCCATATTCTTTAACGACACTTCGCCGGAGATAAGTTTAGGCAAAAGAGTGTCGCGCAGGGAGGCGAGGGTGCGGGCTTCGTGGATGTCGGCAATTTTTGCGAGTAGAGGCTTGACTTGGCGTGAGAAGTTTTCAAGTATGCTTTTGTGAGGATTCACAACCGGAGTTGTTGCAACAACCTCAGGCCGCACCGCAGGATATGCTCCCCCATCAGCCAAATGCGAAAGCTCTTCGATGTTCTCAGTAGCTGTGGTCGCTAGATATATGAATTCAGCATACTCCACGCGCAGTGGTCTCAGCACAGCAAAGCCTGTGCTTCCGGTCAGCCCATCCTCGCAGATGAATGCATATGAGCCATTACCGGGCCGCACAGTGCCGATGATTGTGTCTCTCGGTCGTAAAGCACGTTGAGCTCGACTTGGGGCTGCTTGCTGCTGATATGCTGTAATAACATCGATACGCCCCCATTTCGTATTCGTAAGGTCAATGTAGTTGATGATGTCCGGACGATTCTCCTTTGACCAAGTCTCTGGATTCAAAGAAGCGAAGTCGGCAAGAGTGCCCACCTTCCACCCCTTCGGAATCTCGCCCAGTTCGGAATCTTCAAAGGAATCTGGGAACAAGTGGTCGTAGGCTTCGCCTGCGACCACACCCTCACCCCCGGCCCCTCTCCCAGAGGTAGAGGGGAGAACCACGTCATAAATGGCGGCTAATAGTGACTCCGGGTCGTCGAACAGCATTTCATTGCGGAAACGCAAAACGGTCAGGTCTTGTGTCTTCATCCACGCGTTACGCTTGTGATCCTTCTTTCGCTTTTCGGAATGGATGCCTCCGTCCAATTCGATGATAAGACGATGCTCATGACAATAAAAGTCAGCAATGTAGTCACCCACCTGGTGCTGACGCCGGAACTTCAGATCCAGAAAGCGCCGGGATCGCACCAGTTCCCAGAACAAGTCCTCCGCCGAAGTCTGCGCCTTACGCAATGCCCGCGCTGCCTCTACCAATCCCGAGAAGTCATACCCGCCGCGATACTGGGGCATCCCCTCTCCCTCTGGGAGAGGGGTCGGGGGTGAGGGTTGATTTCGAGCACGGGCGGCGTTGCGCCGCACGGGATCGAAATCAATGAACCACGACTTGAAGAGCGCCCGGGCCATTGCCTCCAGCGTCTCGTTCATCTTCCGGTTCAGTTCGATCTTGTCGTCCAGCGTGCCGAGGATATGAGCAATGGCGCGTTGGTCATCGAAAGGCGGCACCTCTAGCAGGCTGCTGAAAAAGT
Organism: Dissulfurispiraceae bacterium; assembly: GCA_035477855.1. Classification (GTDB taxonomy): domain Bacteria; phylum Nitrospirota; class Thermodesulfovibrionia; order Thermodesulfovibrionales; family Dissulfurispiraceae; genus JAAYUK01. Next base: position 119 of record DATIKF010000158.1, on the reverse strand, counting down.
CCCTCTGCGGCTCAGCAGGGTCAATTTCGGGGGATGTTCTGACATGGATTGACCCGAGTTTTTCGATTCTTGAGCCTCTGAGAGAGTCGTTTTTGGCAGTGCATTTTGCATCAAGAGTT
>DATIKF010000157.1:0-2507 GCA_035477855.1 Dissulfurispiraceae bacterium | reverse complement strand
ACTGTTACAGGAGATCCGGAAGATGAGATTTGAGGAAGCGTATGGAGGATGGCATTCACGTCGGCTTACGAAAGTCTTAAGGCGGCTCGTCTGCTGGGGGTGTGCGATCGGACATTTCGACGATATGTGAGTCGATACGAGGAGGATGGTTTGGATGGGCTTTTTGACAAGCGTCTTTCACAGGTATCCCCTCGTCGAGCGCCCGTGGACGAGGTTTTGGGGTTGGTTGAGCACTACGAGAAACGTCATCAAGGTTGGAACGTCAAGCATTTCCATTCCTGGTACCGCAGGGACGGAGGCACTCGAAGCTACAGCTGGGTCAAGAGCCGGCTTCAGGAATGTGGTCTTGTGGCGAAGGCTCCTGGTCGGGGCAAACATCGGAAGCGTCGAGAACGGGCGGCTTGGCCGGGAATGATGTTGCATCAAGACGGCAGCACCCACGAATGGGTGCCTGGGATGTTATGGGATTTGATTGTGACCATGGATGACGCCACCAATGAACATTATTCAATGTTTTTCGTAGAGCAGGAAGGGACGGCGTCAAGTTTTCGCGGCGTTCGCGAGGTGATTGAGAAGCGAGGATTGTTCGCTTCGTTATATACTGACCGAGGCAGCCATTACTGGCTTACCCCCGAAGCTGGCGGCAGGGTGGACAAGTTCAACCTGACTCAGTTTGGCCGGGCCATGTCGCAGCTTGGCATTGAAATGATCCCGGCATACTCGCCGGAAGGCGCGAGGGCGTTCGGAACGCATGTTCCGTACGCACCAGGACCGCCTCTCCAAAGAGTTGGCCGCTGCCGGCATCACCCAGATTGAGGCGGCCAACGGTTATCTCGAATCGGTCTACTTGCCGGCCTTCAATGCGGAATTCATGCAGCCCGCCAGTGAGGAAGGCACGGCATTTGTTTCCTGGTACGGCAAAGAGATCAAGGAGATTCTGTGTGAACAGTATGAACGGGTAGTGGGCAAGGACAACTGTGTGGCCTTTGAGGGGACGAAGCTGCAAATCCCGTCTGATCGCCACCGGATGCATTACGTCAAAGTCAAGGTGAAAGTTCATCGCTACCTTGACGGACACCTGGCCGTCTTCCATGGCCCCCGATGTCTTGCCCACTATGATGTCAACGGACAGGTCAAACAAGATGGCAAGCTCGTTGCCTAAACCCGCCGTTCCCAGACGGCGGCCGAGAATGGGCCGCAAGAAGCTCGTCGGAGGCCGCCGTCTGGGAACGGCTAGTGCCCATGCCGAACACTATTGCTCATGCGAACAGAGGCCCTTGTTCACTTGGTCAAAAGCAGAGCGCCGGACAGACCATTTGCTATAAAACAGGACTTTTCTATTTATCGCTAACAGCGCATGGTCCGGCCGGACCTGCAATGTCCGTGCTTTTTGCCTTCCTCGGAAATTTTGCGTAGAAAGTCTTTTTCATGTGCTCAACCAGAGTCCAGAGACCCTAGACATGATCGGCATTTCCAAGCTTTACTGCGGCACCATCGAATCTTCCGACGCCCTGCGCTACGGACGTCATTCCGGCAAGCTGCCCTCCCACCTGCTCCAGTTTTCCGCAGACAAAAAACCCGTGGTGGTCTGGAACATGACCAGGCGCTGCAACCTCAACTGCGTGCACTGTTACGCCCAGGCCACCAACCCTGAGGGTGCGGACGAAATTTCCACGGCCCAGGCCAAGGCCATAATCGACGATCTGGCGGCTTTCGGCTCGCCCGTAATGCTGTTTTCCGGCGGCGAACCCCTGGTGCGCAAGGACCTGGTGGAACTGGCCCACTACGCGGTATCCAAGGGCATGCGTGCGGTCATTTCCACCAACGGCACCTTAATCACCCCGCAAAAGGCCAAAGAACTCAAGGAAGTCGGCCTGTCCTACGTGGGCATCTCCCTGGACGGCGGCGAGGAGGTGCACGATCGCTTCCGGGCCGTATCCGGCTCTTTCAGGAAAGCCCTGGGGGGCATCGCCAACTGCCAGGCCGAAGGGCTCAAGGTGGGCCTGCGTTTCACCATCAACAAACGCAATGTGGATGAAATCCCGGTGCTTTTCGACCTGGTCCGCGACCTGGAAATCCCCAGGATCTGCTTCTATCATCTGGTCTATTCCGGCCGGGGCTCGGAGCTGATGAACGAGGACCTGGATCACGGACAGACCCGGGCCGTGGTCCATCAGATCATGGACCGCACCAAAGAGCTGTTCGACGCCGGCCTGCCCAAGGAGGTGCTGACCGTGGACAACCACGCCGACGGGCCGCTGGTCTATTTGCGCCTGCTTCTGGAGGATCCCAAGCGGGCCGAGGAAGTCCGGGAGCTGTTGACCTTCAACGAAGGCAACAATTCCGGCCGGGGCATCGGCTGTATTTCCTGGGACGGCCAAGTCCACGCAGACCAGTTCTGGCGCAACCATGCCTTCGGCAACGTCCTGGATCGCCCTTTTTCCGAAATCTGGACCGACCCGGACATCGAACTCTTGGCCAAACTGAAGAACAAGAAGGAATACGTC
>DATIKF010000156.1:0-16548 GCA_035477855.1 Dissulfurispiraceae bacterium | reverse complement strand
AACTCTTGATGCAAAATGCACTGCCAAAAACGACTCTCTCAGAGGCTCAAGAATCGAAAAACTCGGGTCAATCCATGTCAGAACATCCCCCGAAATTGACCCTGCTGAGCCGCAGAGGGACTTTTTCAGCAGCCTGTTAGTTTGTAAAACATGGGTGCAGGTTGATTCGGCCTGCACCCATGAGCATGTTCCCGCAGTCTTTTCTTTACTCCTTGAAGGGGCCGCTGATTCTGCCGGCACGCGGTATGATGGCAATGCCGGATTTATCGATAAAGCACCGGAACCGATCTTTGTCGGGATCATACCCGATCTGTTCCCGTTCGTTGATGGTATTGAATTTGTCGATGATGACCCGTTTCAGCCGAACCCCTTTTTTCAGCGTGACACGCTCGCTGATAATGCAGTCCTCTACGGTTACCCCTTCCTCAATCATCGCGCCGCTCCGGATAATCGAGTTTTTTATGGACGCCCCTTTGATGAGGGATCCTTCGGCAATGATGCTGTTGTTGATGTCGCAGCACAGGATTTTCGTTGCGGGCGACTCGGAACTCGACGGATGAACAGGCCACGCATCATTGAAAATATCGAAGGCGGGCTGTTCCCCCAGCAGGTCCTGATGCGCACTGAAATATGCGCTGATGGTTCCGACATCTCGCCAGTATCCTGTTTCTTCATATGGTTTGCTTTCGGGAATGATGTTAGTGGCGAAATCATACGCAAAGACCTTCCCGGTCGGCACAAGTCCCGGAATGATGTTTGCTCCGAAGTCGTGCTCTTTCCTTCTCTGTGCCTTCACCAGGGAGTCTATAAGCACATCGGTCCGGAAGATGTAGTTTCCCATTGAAGCATAGGCCCGTGAGGGGTCTCCAGACATCGCCGCCGGCTCTGCAGGTTTCTCCTGAAAGCCGGTTATGCGATGCACGCTGTCGGCAGCGATAACGCCGAAGGCCGAAGCATCCTCAATCGGCACCGGACGGGCTGCCACGGTGACGGCGGCATCATTGGCAAGGTGGAAGTCAAGCATCTGGCGGATGTCCATGCGGTAGATATGGTCTGCGCCGAAGATGACGACATGCTCGCACCGGTGATCTTTGATGAGATTGATGTTCTGGAACACAGCATCAGCCGTGCCCTGAAACCACTCCGGACCCATACGCATCTGCGGCGGGACGACCGCGACAAAGTGGTCTTTTACCATGGAGGTCAGGTTCCAGTGCTGGCGAACATGTTCAATCAGCGACTGGGATTTATATTGAACAAGAAGATAGATGGAATACATCTGTGAATTGACGAAATTGCTCAGGACAAAATCAACAATACGGTATCGCCCGCCGAACGGGACGGAGGGCTTCGAGCGAAAGGAAGTGAGAGGGAAAAGCCTTTCCCCTTTGCCGCCGGCGAGGATGAAGGCGAGCACTTTCGGATATGCCACAGATTCCTCCTTTGTTCACAAAATGGATGACGGGCAGTGCGAATGAATACAGTATATCAGCTCAGACAGATGAGTGATGACAAAAAAAGAGTATGCTTGAGAGCGGTGTCTCTCACCCGGGTGCGGAGAAAGATTCGGGACGCAGGTGACGGCAGACCTTTCTGATATAGTCGCCCTCTATATAAATAGCCGACCTCCTGGTGAGCAGCAGCCCGGCATCAACCAGCTCGGTGAGGCTATAAAGGTTTTTCATGCAACCGGTCACGATAACGGTTTTGATCCCTTCAGTTGCTGTCAGCTCATACAGTTTTGCGCGGTGAGAATCGCTTCTGCCGTAAACCTCATCAATAAGCAGCGTCGCCCCGCAGCCGGTCAGCAGTGAGGGGGCAAGAGCGAGCATTTCCTTTTCGGTCGCAATGATTACAAGGTCAGACTTGAGCTTGCGGATATGATCGAGATACTGCTCGTATCCTCCCGGACGGGTGTGCCCTCTATAGTCCAGCGGATTTCCGAAGAAGTAAACGTTCGCCACGTCCTGGAGTGCATTCAGGGAGGTTGTAATCTTGCCTACTCCCTCATCACCCGTCACAATGATGGTTTTATGAAGGCCAAGGGTATCCCTGAACTCCTGAATGATTGTTTCGTCATCCAGCATGGCGAACTGTTCCGTCATATGCGATCGTTCCTTCCTCTGCCGCGGTTGGTCACAATGTAGCGAGGGCGCAGATCCGGGTACATATAGAATTATTATACCAGCTTGCTGACGAAAACGAGGCGCAGCTGACTTTTTCTGCCGGGCGGTTGTAACCTACAAAGAAATTCACTTTTGCCGGGAGACCTGTGTGGCTGAAAAAAACCATAAATATCGCCGCGAAAATTTTGCAGAAATGCCCTTAAAGTTGGAGCACATGACCATGTATATCAACTTCATCGAAGATCGGGTCGATGCGACAAACTGCCTCGAAATGACAGCTCGTTGCGAACTGCATGAAATTGTACTCGACGCAAAGGAACTTTCCGTTCATGCTGTTTTCTGGGCGAACGGGGCTGATGACATCCCGCTGAACTATGATTACCGGAAAGAACATGACAAACTGTGTGTCACCTTGCCGCGTCCGGTAAAAGCAGGAGAGCGTTTTTCGGTCAGAACAGTCACATCCTGCGTCCCGACGGATCACCTTCTTGAAGGAATCTACAAGGACACAACGCAGGACGGAGCGCCTCAGCAGTATATGTCTCAGTGCCAGCAGTGGGGGTTCCAGCGCATTATGCCGGTGTTTGACGACTGCACGGCAAAATGCACCATGACGACAACTATTGAAGCCGACAGCCGGTATACGCATCTGATCAGCAACGGCAACATCAGCCGCACCGCAAATCCGGGCGGCACGCCCGTACCGAAACCTGGAGATCCGTCACGGCAGATTATCGCATATGAGAACCTGATCCCTATGGCACCCTATCTTTTTCTTGTCTGTGCCGGAACGTGGGATATGCTGGTCGATTCCGTGGTATATCCGTCCGGTCGAAGAGTGCGGTTGGAATATCTTGTCCCGCCCGGCATGACCGGAGGGGTGCGCATCCCGATGGAAATCCTGAAGGAATCAATTCTCTGGATTCAGAGAACTCAGGACTATGAATATCGCGGTGAGACATATCGCACAATCTGCATGAACAAGTCGAACTTCGGCGGTATGGAAAACGTGGGCAATACGACCATTGTTACCGATGCCGCGGTTATTGACGACCATACGCTTGATTCGGGCCTGATGTATGCTCATGCCGTCATCGTGCATGAATTTGAACACAACCAGTGCGGCAGCGAAACGACCATGGCAACACCGTTTGATGTCTGGCTGAATGAGGCCTATACGGTCGATGTAGAACGGCAGTTTATGGCAGACAACTTTAATCCCGCCTTTGTTCGGCTGAATCAGGTCGAGAGCATCCGCAACCCGCTGCTCGGTCCGCTCGCGATTGAGGATTCCGGATATGCGGGAAGGATAGTGCGCGAGGGATTTAATGATCCCGAAGAATTAATCGACGGGGTCACCTATGTGAAGGCAGCTGAAGTCATCAGAATGATTCGTTTGATTCTCGGACGGGACGTCTTTGCTGAAGCCAAACGCCTCTACTTCAGTCGTTATCGGAACGGCAACGCAGACACGGAAGAGTTCTTCGCCTGCTTTGAAGAGGTCTCGGGCATTGCACTGAAGCAGTTCAGGGAAGGGTGGCTTTACCGGGCAGGATATCCCAATGTGTCGGCGGAAACATCATACGATGCCGCACGGCAGCAGTATGCCATCCGGTTTGATCAGAAACTCGCTGCGGGGCAGATGCCGTTTCATCTGCCGATAGAACTGGCGCTGGTCGATGCGTTGGGCAACGACATTCCGGGAACAGCGACCACATTTCAGCTCAGGGAGGCTTCGGCAGAACTGACCCTTGACGGAATCAGGGAAGCGCCGGCCTTTGCATCGCTGAACCGCGATTATTCATTCTACGGAACCTTGCTCAACAAGAGTGCCACGACAGAGGTGCTCGCTCTTCAGGCGCAGCTTGACGGCAATGTCTATAGCCGTGTTGAAGCCTTCCGGCAGCTGACGGATAGCGAGCGGATAAATCTGATGGAAGACCGGTCTGCGCACATCGGCCGGCCCTGGCTGCGTCTTTACGGAGAGATGCTGAACGACAATTCGCTTCCCCCTTCAGTGAAAGCCTTCATGCTGAGGATTGATGAACAGCCGCTCGACCGTGCGTATATCCCATGGTATCAGGAACGAGTGGCTGCCAGAGAACTGCTGATGAAGGCAGTCAATGCAGCGTATCGTCAGGAAATCCTGAAGCAGTTTGCAGCGATTGATACGTATTCTTCGGAGAGGCAGCACTCGCCGAAGGACGGCATCGAGGATCGCATGCTCAAAAACATGCTGCTCGAGCTGATTGCTGTTGATGACATGCCTCAAAGTCATTCGCTTTTGCTTGAACACTACCACTGCGCTACGACCGCGACAGACAGAGTGGCAGCGCTTGCACTTTTGAACAGAAGCTCAGAGCCGTCGCGCCGGGCGATTCTCGGGAAGGTTTATGAAGAATGGCATTCACATCTGAGCGGCTACGCCAACTACCTGCGCATCGTTGCCGGAGGCACCTGCAGTGATGTTTTTGAGATGATAGAAGAGGAAAAACGTCGCATGACATTCGACATCACCCAGCCGACCTGGCAGCGGGCGCTCTTCATGCCTATGGCAATCAACAACAGGATGGTCTGGAGCGATGCCGGCATTCGGTGGCTGACAGAAACCATCATTGCCCTTGCGCCGATCAACATGACGACCACAAGCCGCCTGCTGAATACGTTTCAGCAGGCGAGGAACCTGCGTCCCGGCCTGAAAGAAAAGGGAATGACCGCTCTTGCGCGCATTGCGGATGCCCTTTCCGACAGGCATCATCCGGCTATCCATAATCAGGCGAAGGCGTACATGAAGGACTGAACAGGGAATATGCTGTCATTGCGATTAAAAACAGGGAACTTCCGTTATGAGGAGTGTCTATGTCGAGAGTTTTGATTCATCCCGCCACCTATGAAAACGTTCGTCAGGCTGTTGACAAGGCCTTTGAACTCTTTCCGCTCGATTGCAGCGGCAGGAACGTTGTCATCAAGCCGAATGTACTGCGGACCTCTGAGGCGAAGGAGGCGATTGTGACGAACCCGGCAGTGCTGCGCGCCGTCGTTGAGAAAGTCGAGACGCTGGGACCGGCCACCCTTGTCGTCGGCGACAACCCGGGTATCTTCGGATATGGAGAAAATGAGGAGTGCTTTGTCAGAACGGGCATGATGGAGGCTGCAAAGGGCTATTATCGGAACATCGGGAACGATTCGCGGAAGATGGCGTTTGATCCGCACTATATGGCTACGGTAAGTGTGTCTGACGCCGTGATGGATGCCGACATTTTTATCAGCCTGCCGAAATTCAAGACGCACGGCCTGACGGTGCTGACCGGGGCGATAAAGAACAGTTATGGAATCCTGCCCGGCGCGCAGAAGGCGATGCTGCATAAAGCTGCCGGCAGTCCGGAGCGGTTCCACGAGCTTGTGGTTGATGTCTTCCGGCTGCGTGTGCCGGATCTGTTCATTGTCGATGCGGTGGTCGGCATGGAGGGCAATGGACCCACCTCGCCTGAATTAAGGGATATCGGGCAGATTCTTGCGTCGGATAATGCCGTGGCCCTTGATGCAGTGATTGCCGTGATGATGGGGTGCGAGCCGGGGCGACTCCGCTTTCTCCGAAGGGCGAAAGAGGTCGGACTTGGAGATTACGACCTGAAAACGATCGAAATCATCGGGGAATTAAAGCCGATTCCTGACTTCAAACTTCCTCCGCTCGGCGGCGAAGCCATGCTGCACAATGAGCGGATTCAGGCAGCAATGCATCAGCGGACAACCTTGCGCCCGAAAGCTAATCCCGAGCTGTGCACTGCCTGCGGATCGTGTGTGGAACACTGTCCGGTTTCCGCCCTCTCCATGAGCGGCAGTCTGCCGGAAGTGGATGCGAATGCCTGCATTGTATGTTTTTGTTGCCAGGAGATCTGTCCAGAAAAGGCGATAAGCTTACGGCAGGGATGACGAGGAAAAGCGGTCTATTCCCTGCCTTTGGGAATAGCATCCAGAACTTCCCATCGTTCATAGGCATCGGATATCTCCTGTTCGACCGCTTCGAGGCGAGCCTTGATCTCAGGGAGCTTCTCCGCATCTTTCAGGTAAAAATCAGGATGTGCCATATCTGTGCAGAGGGTGTCACGCTCTCCTTCGAGCGCCTCAATGCGGGGGGGCAGCGATTCCAGCTCTTTTTTCTCGTTGAAGGTCAGAGCCCGTTGACGCGCCCGTTGCTGCCGTGCGTTTGCGGGGCTGGGTTCCTTTTTTGACTCAACAGTCGCTATAGTACGGCGTTGTCTCAGCCAGTCGTCATAGCCTCCGACATATTCGGTCAGCCGGCCGTTTCCTTCAAATGCGATGGTGCTGGTGACGACATTATTCAGGAACTCACGGTCATGGCTCACCAGGAGCACCGTGCCTTCAAACTGCATCAGCAACTCTTCCAGCAACTCGAGCGTGTCGGAGTCAAGATCATTGGTCGGCTCGTCCAGAACCAGTACATTTGCGGGTTGGGTAAAGAGCTTTGCGAGCAGCGCACGGTTTCGTTCGCCTCCGGAAAGGACTTTGACCGGCAGTCGCGCCCTTTCGGGCGGGAAGAGAAAATCGCCCAGATAGCCGATAACGTGCCGGGTACTGCCGTTCACGGTAACATGCCCGGTTCCTTCAGCGACATTTTCGACGACACTCTTGTCGTTATCCAGTACTATGCGGAGCTGGTCGAAATAAGCGACCTCAAGTCTCGTGCCCCTCCGCACTGAACCGTGTTCCGGCTGGAGTTCGCCGAGGAGAATTCTGAGCAGCGTTGTCTTTCCGGCACCATTCGGTCCGATAATGCCTATCTTGTCGCCGCGCTGAATGACCATGGAAAAATCATTGATAATCGGACGTCCATCGTAACTATGCCGGATGCTGTCTGCTTCGAGCACAAGCATGCCGGAGCGCTCCGCTTCATTCATGCGCATCACTACGCTTCCGGACTGCTGCCGCCGTTCCCGCCGCTCGCGCCGCATCTCTTTCAGCGCGGTGACGCGTCCTTCGGTCCGGGTGCGGCGCGCCTTTATGCCCTGACGTATCCATGCCTCTTCCTGGGCCAGCTTCTTGTCGAAAAGGGCATTCTGTGTTGCCTCGGCATCAAGTTCAGCCTGCCGCCTTTTCAGGTAGGTCGCGTAATCTCCGGGCCAATCGGTGAGATTGCCTCGGTCGAGTTCGACGATGCGCGTGGCAAGCGTCCGCAGAAACTGGCGGTCATGCGTGATGAAGACAATGGCACCGCGAAAATCCCTCAGGAACTCTTCGAGCCACTGAATGGAGTCGATATCCAGATGGTTGGTCGGCTCGTCGAGCAGCAGGAGATCCGGCTCACTCACCAATGCCTGGGCAAGTAATAAGCGCCGCTTGTAGCCGCCTGACAGATCCGCCGCGCTGCTGTCGGCGTCGAGGCCGAGATGAGAAAGGACCAATTCGATCCGGCGGTGAACCTGCCAGCCTCCGGCTGCTTCAATCCGGTGCTGGATATCTTCGAGTTCGGTCAGCAGCGCTTCATTCGGGTTTTTTGCGAGGCGGTGGCTGACCGCATGGTAATGAGAGAGGAGATCCGCGATATTCCCGAGACCCGCCAGAACAATATCAAACACCGTTCCCGAAAGCGTTTGTGGAACGTGCTGAGCGAGCGACGTTATGCGGACTTCCTGGCTGCTGATAACCGTGCCGCTGTCCGGTAAGAGCTTTCCCTCCAGAATTCTGAGCAGTGTTGATTTACCTTCGCCGTTGCGGCCGACAAGGCAGATGCGTTCTTTGCCGTCTATGTGCAGCGTGGCGGCATCAAGCAGCAGCGGTCCGCCGAATGCCATGCTGACGTTCTGAAGACTGATGAATGACATGGATTGGAGCGCGGGCTATCGATACGCAACGGACAGCACGACAAAAAGCGACGTGCCGTTCGGTCTCGATACTGCGATTTCTTCTCCCTCCGATTTTCGTAACAGCGCCTTTGCCATCGGGGAATCGATGCTGATACAACCGGTCCCGGCATCGCTCTCATCAGGTCCCACAATACGGTAGTTGAAGACATTCCCCTCACTGTCCTGCAGTTTGACCCGTGCGCCGAAGAATATGGTGGCAGTATCCGCCGGTGTCCTGTCCACGACGACGATTTCCCCCAGTCTTTTTGAAAGGAAACGGATACGGGAGTCGATCTGGCGCAGCTGCTTTTTGCCATAAATATAGTCGGCATTTTCGGAACGATCTCCCATGGCAGCCGCCTCGGCAACCGCCTGGGTAACCTGGGGACGCTTTACTTTCCAGAGATGCGAAAGTTCAGTGCTCAGGCGCTTTTGCCCTTCGGGTGTAATGTAGGGTGATGCTTTCGGTCTGGGGGGGGGCGGCTTTCTCATGAGTTCTATTATTTTACCCTGTATGATACAGTTAATGTCAGGTTGTTTTCAGCCCGGATTATTCAGGCGGAAGTTTACCGCCGAAATTCATGAATATTCACCTCATTAAGGAGCGGTTATGGCAAAATACACGGCACCAATCAGCGAGACATTGCGTCAGCGCATCCACGTATTGCCGACGGGCGTAAAGTTCGCGACATTTATGGAAAAGGCGATGGAAGTTTTTGTCGAAGAGCTTGAAAAGAACCCGAATCTGACTCCTGATAATTTCGTCATTACGGTGGCGGCAGGAAAAGACCGGTCGCGGAAAGGGAAAAAGTAAGAGCAGTGTCCTGCTGGTGCGTCTATATCCTCAACTGCAGGGGCGGGTTTCTCTATACTGGTTCGACGAATAATCTGCAGAAGCGGCTGCAGGAGCATGTTCGTGGCACCGGAAGCAGGTTTGTGCGCTCACGGCTTCCGTTTGCGGTGCTAAAAACAATTGCATGCGCTTCTCAAAGCCAGGCGTTGAGCCTTGAATCGCATCTGAAGATGCTGAGAAAGAACAGGAAAGTTCAGATGATTGAGCTGAATCTGGATGCCGCAGGATATCTGACTATATTGAACAAGGAGAAAGAAGGACATGCAGCAAAAAAATAACCCGGAGCAGATACGCAAGCAATTCTGGGCGCGTCAGCTTCGCCAGTTTGTAGCGATGCTGGCGGCTATCGCACTGGTGTTCCTGATGGGATATCTGTACAAACGCACAGAACTCTTCGGAGAAAATGCGAAAGAAGTGATGTTCGGTCTGCAGGCTATCGTGGCAGCCGCGTTTATTGGCTTCAGCGCCATGAACTGGCGCTGCCCTGTATGCGGAAAATATATGGGTGCCGACATTAATCGGAATGTCTGCAAAAAGTGCAATACGAGGCTGCAGTGACGAAAGATCCCCGGCAAAAAAGCGGCTGGTCGATCAATGCGGCCTGCCGCTTTTTGTCCTGAAACAAAAAAACGACGCCGGTCAGTGTGCGTATTGAATAGCGACTTCGTAGGCAATTGATGAATGGTCCTGTGCCGGACCACCCACGCAGGTCAACTCTCCTTTTGTCGACTCCTTGCGGTTTCTCACCATGCCGGCTATGACATGCGTGAGGTCGAACCCGCCGTCAACGCAGCCTTTGCTCAGGCAGTCTATTGAAAAAATGGCATAACTGCTCGGCACAAAGTTTACGGTTCTGGGCATCGCCAGTTTCATGCCGCGCTGGCTGTAGCTCATGCTTACGACGATCCCGGAGACGTCGGGAAAGTGGTTTGCCAGCGAACCAGCTTCCAGTCTCCTCTGAATTTTCTCGGCACGTGAGGCATTGCTTCTGCTGTTCATGTTTCCTCCGCCTGAATAAGCCTTTGCCGTATGAACAAGACCTGTCAGTTTGTTAAAGGGTTGCAACAGACGTCGCCCCGGGGCTTCAGCCCCTTTGTGCTGTCAATAAAAAAGCCGCAAAGTTCAAAGTCTTTGAGGCCCGTTACGAACGCAAAAAACTTGAAAGATGTAGCTTTAGCTTAACACGGTGGAGCAAAGAATAGACAGCGCACGGCATCATCAGCCGGATGTGAAAAGCTTAAGCGGGGCGTAGTTTTCCGCAGAACTCCATATTTATCGACAGCATCTGCTGCTGGATTTTTCTGTAATCGATGCCGTATTTTTCATGCAGCACAGTTGCAATCTCTGCATACCTGCCGAAAACGGCGCCGATGTCTGACGCGCCGTATTGGTGAGAGAAGTCCTTGCAGAGTTCGTGCGCTATTTCGACGTGAAGATACGGTGTTTTGTCGAGCGCGGCTTCGACCTGCCGGGTAATTTCGAGCCGTAGCTCTTCGATTTCCTCGCCGCTTGCGCGCCTCCTGAAAAGCTCTCCGACCGCAAGGGTTTCGGTAGCGAGGCACGCGTCGAACTTTTTGCAATTCATGCAGCAGAACCGCAGCTCATCTTTCAGCGTTTCAAGAAGATACGTTTCAAGGATTCCCTGAAAGACTCCGTCTTTCTCCGGCTGCGCGAGGTTGAGGAGGCTCGAAACAAACTCATCACTCTTGCCGGCGACGCCTTCAGGCGTCTCGGCGATGCGTTTTGAGAGCTCCGCCCCGACAATGCTCGCTGCCAGCATTGCGAAGTAGTGCATTTCTTTCGGATACATATGAAGTTTTCTTTGCGTTTCACGGCTGTTCAGTTCCATGAGAATGGCGAGCTGGGTATATGAAATTGGGGCAGGCATCTCAGAATCCTCCGAAGCGTGGGGTGGTTTTTTCAGGGGCATCTTCCCTGCTTTTGAACCCGGGGCATCCCTCCGCGCCGCTGCAGCCGGTCCGGCGCATTTTGCAGTGCGGATTGATACAGGGTTGTCGGAACAGGACGGAAAGCAGTCGCTTTTTTGTTTGAACCCGTTTTTTTCGGTTTTCGACGACCCGATGTGACGGAGCATTCATGCGTGTCCCTTTCGGGCAAGCCTGCCGCCGTGTTTCAGGGAGGCAATCAGCAGCATACCTGGTTCGATTTTGAAAAAACGCTGAAAGATTGCAGTGCACACAGGAGTCTCAAGACGCTCAAGTGTGCGCAGGAGAAGGCCTGCTGCCGATATGCTTTTCACGAGGGACTCTTCAGCAATCGAATCGTCGCGGCAAGAGCGAACACGCAAAGGTTCACAAGCACGATGGTTGCCCCGGCAGGCAGGTTCAGGAAAAACGAAAGAACAATTCCGGTTATAACCGACAAGACACCGAAAAGAGCCGACAGGAGGATGGAACTCTGAAAGCTTCGCGCCACCTGCAGCGATGCAGCGGCAGGGACAATAAGGAGCGCGGAGATAAGCATGATACCGACGACTTTCATGGCAAGGACAACGGTGAGGCCGGTCAGCAGAACGAGCAGGGTCGTTATCGCCTCGGTCCTGACGCCCGCTGTTCGGGCGGTTTCCTCATCAAACGTTATTGCGAAGAGATCACGGAAGAAAAGAGCGACTGTTCCAAGGACAATGCCGCACAGAACGCATGAAATGACGACTTCCGGGCCGCTCACCGCAAGGATATTGCCGAAAAGGTAGCTGAACAGGTCTATGTTGAAGCCTCCGGCCATGCTGGCTATGAGCACTCCGCCTGCTATGCCGCATGAGGAGATAATGCCGATTGCAGCATCGCCGTAGAGATGAGTTTTTTTTGTAAGTCGGAAAATGCCGGCCGACGCAAGCAGCACGACCGGAATGGTCACGAGCAGGGTATGCGCCTGAAGCAGCATTGAAAGCGCAACGCTTCCGAATGCAACATGCGAGAGCCCGTCGCCTATCAGCGAAAGCCGCCGCAAAACAAGAAACAGGCCGAGCACAGAGCACGCGCAGGCAATGAGACTTCCTGCAATGAGGGCGCGCTGCATGAATCCGTATGACAGCAGGTCAGAGAGCTCCACGCTCGCCTCCCTTATCGTCATGGCGGTGGCAGATGATGTGCTGCGAGTAATCGCCGAAATAGGATGCCATATCCGCTGACCGGCAGAAGTCGTCGAACCCGCCATAGAAGACAACCCGCTTGTCCAGATACAGGAGCCGGCTGGCGTAACGGCCGATGCTTCCGATATCGTGCGTAATGAGGATGATGGTGGTTTTTTGCTTTCTGTTCAGCGAGTCGAGCAGTTCATAGAAGCGCTCACGAGTGTCCGGGTCGAGCGCCGCGGTCGGCTCGTCCAGAATCAGGAACTCAGGGGAGTTGACTAACGCCCTTGCGATGAAAACTCTCTGTTGCTGGCCGCCGGAGAGTTCTCCTATCATTTTTCTGCGCAGATCGCTGATGCCGAGCAGGTCGAGCGCCAGCATGACCGCTTCCTCTTCCCCGGCAGTGCGCCGTTTCGGAAAGGCCGGTTTTATTATGCTGAGAAGGCCAAGGGAAACAATCTCCTGGACGGTGGCCGGGAACTGCGGGTTGAATTGTCCTATCCGCTGCGGCAGGTAGCCGATTTTCTTCCATTCCCGAAAAGCGGCTGCCGGGGTTCCGAAGAGATGGATGTTCTGAACAGCGGCGGGAATGAGGCCGAGCACTGCCCGGATGAGTGTGCTTTTCCCGGAACCATTCGGGCCGACAAGCCCTACATAATCGCCCGGATCGGCATCGAAGGTGATATCCGTCAGTACGGGCGATGCTGCGTAGCGAAATGAAAAATTGCGAACAGAGAGTACTGTCTCATGCACGCTCTATTATACCGCACCCGCGCATTACGGCATCAGAAAGAGGCTGAGACGCTGCCTGTGGTGCTCGGAAACATTGATGAACTGCACTCCCATCTTTATCTTGGAGGTGGTTTCATAAATCGCCATTACCTTCCCCTGGATTGAGAAAACATCTTTTTGTCCGTGAAATGAGAAGAAAATCAGCAGGATATTGTTCTTACGTTCATTCAGAGTCGAGGGTTTCAATTTGCTGAATTCTATGGCGCAGCCTGTTCTTGAAATGTCCGTAATCCATCCGGTTGTAACGCGAGAGTCCATGATGCTGGAAACATCCATAGCGGTTGTATAGTAGCAGGGAATGTTTACTGCCTTGCGATAGAAGTTCCGAAAATCCAGATTGACCATGAAATCAGCCCCGCATTTTCCGCACTTGAATGCGAAGTTCTCAAGCGGAGGTTTTTTCTCTAACCGATCATGCTCATGACCGCACTCAGGACAGATAATTCGCATCATCTCAGAAGGAGGTAAGGATACGGTTTTCATGGTCAAGGCATCTCCTGGTATTTGCAATTGGAAGCGTTTGATTATAACAAATATTCAGAGAGATTTATCAGCTTTATGGGCTGTTTTTTATTTGGATGCATGACAGAAGCGTTGCGTGATAACTCAAGAAAATGTGCGGTTTCCTGCTGTAGTTGCAGGATGCCGTAGTGCGACAATCAGCGCTAAAGCTTGAATTCCTTGATTTTTACCCTTGTATGCGATAGAATTACAATACTCTTTACTACTGCTCAGGAGGGATATGTATGAAGAAGGCTTCTGTAACAACGAAGAAGGCACCGCAGGCAAAAAAGCCGCTGACGACCCAGAAAGCCCGGAACGCCGCCAAGGCGAAAAAATGGGTTTATTTCTTCGGCAACGGAAAGGCCGAAGGCAAAGGCGACATGAAGGACCTGCTGGGCGGGAAAGGTGCCGGCCTTGCCGAAATGACAAACCTCGGCATCCCGGTGCCGGCCGGTTTTACGATCACGACGGAAGCATGTAATGCATTCTTTACGAGCGGAAGGAAGCACCCGCCGCAGATGTGGGATCAGGTTCTTGAAAACCTGAAGAAGGTTGAGAAGTCGATGGGCATGAGATTCGGCGATCCGGTCAATCCGTTGCTCGTCTCGGTTCGTTCCGGCGCAAAATTTTCCATGCCCGGCATGATGGACACAGTTTTGAACCTGGGTCTCACTCCTGCAACGCTTCAGGGCATGATCTCGCGGACGAACAATGAACGCTTCGGATACGATGCGTATCGCCGCTTCATCACCATGTTCGGCACTATCGTCATGGGGATTGACCGTTTCAAGTTCGAACATGTCATCGATAAAATGAAGAAGGCGAAAGGCATAGAGCAGGACACCGACCTTGATGCAAGCGACCTTAAGATAATGTCCGAGGAGTTCAAGTCCATATACAAACATGAGACCGGCTCCGATTTCCCGAATGATCCGCTCAAGCAGCTTGAGCTTGCGATTAATGCGGTATTCGGTTCCTGGTTCGGCAACCGGGCTGCGAAATACCGCAAGCTGAACGGCATTGCCGATGACCTTGGAACCGCATGTAATATTCAGTCGATGGTCTTCGGCAATATCGGCGAGACATCCGGGACGGGAGTCGGCTTTACCAGAGACCCTTCCACGGGAGAGAAGAAATTCTTTGCCGAATGCCTTATCAATGCGCAGGGAGAGGATGTTGTCGCCGGCATCAGAACCCCGCTGCATATTGAGGAGCTTGCCAAGAAAATGCCGAAGGCGTATGCCGATCTCAAGAAGATTTACCAGAAACTCGAAAAGCATTATAAAGATATGCTCGATATCGAATTCACCGTTCAGGAAGGCACGCTGTACATGCTGCAGACCCGAGTCGGGAAGCGGACTGCCGCAGCTGCGCTGAAGATTGCTTTCGACATGGTGAAAGAGAAGCTTATCGACAAAAAAACGGCTATACTCCGGATTGATCCGGCGCAGATCGATCAGCTTCTGCATCCCATGATCGATCCGGCCTCAAATCTGAAGGTTGTCTGCAAAGGCCTGCCTGCATCACCGGGCGCAGCGGTCGGACGTGTGGTGTTCACGGCTGAAGATGCTGAGCATGCTGCCGGACTCAATGAAAAGGTAATCCTTGTCCGCACCGAGACATCCCCGGAAGACATCGGCGGCATGGCTGCTGCACAGGGCATACTCACGGCACGCGGCGGAATGACGTCGCACGCAGCGGTTGTCGGGCGCGGGATGGGCAAGTGCTGTGTCGTGGGCTGCAACGCGATCGATATCAATGAAAAAGAAAAGTACTTTACGATTAACGGCTCGCTTATCGTCAGGGAGGGAGAGGCCGTAACGCTGAACGGAACCACCGGAGAAGTGATGCTTGGTGAGGCGTTGCTGGTCAATTCGGTGCTGAAAGGCGACTTTCAGGTCATCATGAAATGGTCGGATGAGGCACGGAAACTCGGAGTGCGAGCAAATGCAGATACCCCCCAGGATGCGAGGGTCGCGCGTGAATTCGGCGCACAGGGAATCGGTCTCTGCAGAACCGAGCATATGTTCTTTGAGCCCGATCGCATCAGGGCTGTTCGTGAAATGATCCTCTCCGATACACGGGAAGAGCGTGAGCGGGCGCTTGCCAAGATTCTTCCGATGCAGAAGAATGACTTTTTGGGCATCTTCAGGGAAATGGCCGGGCTGCCGGTGACTATCCGTCTGCTCGATCCGCCGCTTCATGAGTTCCTGCCGCATACTGATGAAGATATTCAGGAGCTTGCCGGGGAAATGAATGTTTCAGCGGATCGTTTGCGCGGCAAGAACAAGGCGCTGCACGAGTTCAACCCGATGCTCGGTCACCGCGGCTGCCGTCTCGGGGTAACGTATCCGGAAATTTACGAGATGCAGGTGCGGGCTATCATGGAAGCTGCATGCGAACTTGCACAGCAGAAGGTGAAAGTCTTTCCGGAAATCATGATACCGCTGATCGGCCATGTCAATGAGCTGAAGGCGATGCGTGCTATCACCGTGAAGGTGGCTGATGAAGTGAAAGCGAAGTATAAATCGAAGGTGGCTTACACCGTCGGCACGATGATTGAGCTGCCGCGTGCGTGTGTTACTTCTGAGGAAATAGCGCCATACGCAGATTTCTACTCATTTGGCACCAATGACCTGACCCAGACGGCTTACGGCCTCTCGCGTGACGATGCGGGGCGTTTCCTGCCGTATTACATCGATGTCAAGGTGCTGGCAGAAGACCCTTTCATGCAGCTTGACCAAGCCGGTGTCGGCGTATTGATGCAGATGGCGGTCGAGAAGGGACGGAAGGTAAAGAAGAACCTGAAGATCGGCATCTGCGGTGAGCATGGAGGCGATCCTTCTTCTATAGATTTCTGTCACCGGCTCGGCCTTGACTATGTCAGCTGTTCTCCATACCGTCTTCCGATTGCACGCCTGGCGGCAGCGCAGGCTGTGCTCAGGAAGGCAGGGAAAGACCTCTCGAAGTCGACGGTCTAGCGGAACAAGAAACAGGAAGGCCGCGGCCTTCCTGTTTTCCGGCAGTTGCAATGGAGTATGCATCGGCCCGAATTATTCGTCAAAAAAGCACGAAAAAGCCGGTCAATAATTCATTCTTACCGAATAGGTCAGCTTGGCTTCCTGACCTTTGCCTGCTTTTACCATGAATTCCACCAGCCGCGATGAAGTTTTTGTGCCCCCTGCTGTCAATAGTAGACCCCAAAGCCATCAGGCTGCGAGCAGCTCTTTATAGAACTGTCTCTCATAGGCAGCCGGCGACAGGTAGCCAAGCTGAGCCTGTATGCGCTGCCGGTTGTAAAACACTTCGATATGT
>DATIKF010000155.1:0-2829 GCA_035477855.1 Dissulfurispiraceae bacterium | reverse complement strand
ATCATATTTGGCCATTGGATCACACACGTAATCGTGCTGGTCGATGGCCTCGATTGCCTGCTCGCGCGTCATAAGCCCCTCCCTCACAAACCGACACGCTACGTCCGATACCCGCTGGAATCCGAACTTCACGTACTTCGTCCACAACTGAATGATGTAGGCCACGGAGTCGATCTGCGTGTACTGGTCAATGCTTCCCTGTCTCGGCCACTCGTTGAAGTCGTCAAGGTCTTTAAAGCCTATTTCCCGCGCGCACCCCAGCGAATCGGTAATCGAGTACGGATAAATCGCGCCCATGAAAATGATCTCGCATTTACCCATCTCCGAAGCCGGATGCCAAATGTCAAGATTATCGCTTGTACCATACTCAAACGCAGAGTTCTCTCCGAAGAATACCAGTGATATTCCGTAAGCCTTTGCGATCTCAACTGGAACCTTATAAATCTTTTCCTCGATCCACTTCAGCGGGTGAAGCTCGTTCTCGAAGTCCTTCAGGGTTTCCCGCTTGAAAGTCTGGGGCTTGCACCTGAACGTGATAAGGTCAAGATCGTACCGGTTGACAAGGTTGTCGATGTTATGCTTCCCGGCCTTGGTATGGGTAAACTCATCGGTCACCGACACGAGCAAAGGATTTTTGACTTCGTGATTCTCGATGAGTCGGCGCACGATCATGTGGCTGTCCTTCCCGCCAGAAACAGCAATAACACAGTCGTATTCTGGATGAGTGCGCCGCTTCTTGATGTAGCCCGTCAACCATTCCTGTCGCGCCTTAAAATCGATCGTTTTCTTTCGCTCGTTGTTGATGCAAGCGAGGCATACACCGTCACGCTCTTGAAGTCCGGGCCGCGTGTCTAAAATAAATCCGCATTTACTGCAAAGTCTCATAAGTATCCTATCGTTGAATTAAGCTCGGACAGCCGAAGCATCGCATCGACCATTCCGGCGACCTGCCAGTCATCGGGCATACTTTTCCAGCAAAAACCATGTAATATCGTCTTGCGGTAACCCGTCACGGCGGTAAACAAAACCGTATTCCACTAACCGCAAATCACCGTACCTGTCAAGCATTTCTCCCGCGAAATCTCGCTTCCAGAGTTTGCCCGCGTGGCCCCGGTATGGCACGGCTACCAGAGTAGGATTATAGTATTCGCACAGCAGAATGTATCGCTTGGCGTGGCTGTATATCTGATCATAGGCTTCCGCGATGCGCTCCGGCGGGATGTGTATGAGCAGCCCCTTGGTCAACACAAGGTCCGCCGGGAGCAGGTCGGCGTCATAGATGGAACCGTGGCTTATAATCACATGGTCTAAATCTGACAGACGGCGGCAGGCGTTAGCGTTGATCTCAACCGCCGAGTAGAGCGCATCGGGCCAGACGTATTCCATCGCCTGTATGTTCTCTCCGGAACCGGCACCAAACTCGATCACCGATTCCGGCTTTTTCATGAACACGGAAATTCCGCTGAAAAGGGCGATGTTATTGTTAACCCTGCCCACGTTGCGCTCGGTGTAATCGTCTCCGAAACTACCGGCCCAAAAATCAAGCGTGTCCAATGATAGCCTCCGCGCGCTTCCAGTCTGATTCCGTATCTATGTCCACCGCGCGCATGATATACGGCACGGTACGCGGCATGAAAAACTTTCGATGCTCCGTGAACGATCCGTAATTAAGCCAGTAGAATTGCCCCGCGTCGTGATACTTTGGAGTTAAGTCCTGCGTTCGCGTCATTGCGCTGTCGGGGTTGAGCATGTACAGAAGCCCATCATCACGGTAAAACGCGCGCTCGATAGGGTGCTCGTATATACACACCGGGACCACTGCGTCGATGCCGTCTTGCAGCTTATTGTACGCTGAAAGCAAATCGAACGGCTGCGTAAATACTGCTGTCGGAAGGATGACGCAAATCTTGTCATACTGGTTGTAGTGGGTAAGCACGTCCAGCACTACATCGGTCAAGGTAGCCGCATCGGTCGCCGCTTCCGGGCTTCGTAAAAATGGCACGTAGACGGAATACTTTTCAGCGATGTATTCGTCATCGGTGCTGATGATGATCTGCTGAAATAGGTTGGAGTAGTTCGCGGCGTCGAGCGGGTACTCAATTATCGGACGGCCCAAGAACTGCCGTGTGTTTTTCTTCGGTATCCGCTTGCTTCCGGCGCGGGCTGGTATTATACAGAGGTTCAGACAAGCCTCCGCAGAGTCCTAACAATAGCATTCCTTAGTTCGTTAAATCTTGCCTGTTCTACAGTTAAGCATTCACCAGAAAAGCAACCTATTTGCTCTATGTCTCGTATGGCGTCATAGATTGCATTCCTAAATACTTCTCGATCTATGTCGATCACATTCATAGCAATATATCCTTCAACTGCTCCGGCGTCCGCGCGAACTTCCCGGCGTCTGGACCTGTGGAATCATCGAGCTTGACGTGGCACTCGTAAATTTTAGGCTGGTACTTTTTGAAAAGCTCGAAGTCAGTCGTGTGATCGCTCAGGCCCACGGAAAGCTTGTCGCCGAATTTATCGATGTAATCCTTTGCCTTCGCCGGGTACTCGGATATGCAGTACATAATCTTGAAGTTTGAACCGGCCTGAAGCGTCGGCTTGTCGGTGCTTATGATGACAGCCCTATCTTCCGGGATGTCGGCCGCGAGCATCCGCGAAGCATCGGTGTTAGCCAGCTTAATAAATGGCACGTCATAGGTCAAGAGAAAGTCGAGGCTGTCTTTGTCGAACACGCTGGCGGTAGTTCGCAGGCCCATAGCAGCGGCGTAGCGGTAGGCGCGTTCAAAGACTTCAAGTGACAACGGCGCGTTGTTTCCAGCGCGTTTG
>DATIKF010000154.1:0-1558 GCA_035477855.1 Dissulfurispiraceae bacterium | reverse complement strand
TTCACCATCGCTTCTGATGGTGGCCTTGGAAAAACCAGCCTTCTTGCTGACTTCCCGCGAGTGGTAATAGTGAGGGTTGAGGATGGAACCCTTTCCATAGCCGGCCGCGACGATGTCGCCCAAACCGAAGTTTGCAATAGCGTTGAGGACGTAATGGACGCCCTTACCATGTTGGCGGTTGAAGACCACGGATTCAAAACCGTTGGAATTGATACCATAACAAGGTTTGATGTCATGGTAAAATCAAAAGTACTTGCGGCAGATCCAACCGCAAAAGGCTTGAATCAAGCTCATGGTGGTTACGGCAATGCATACGACGCGGTAGCCAAGTACCACCTCGAGCTGCGCCGGGCATGCGGATGGCTGGCCGAAAACAAAGGCATGAACGTTGTATTTTTGGCGCATTGCATAACAAAAACCGTTGACCCTCCCAACGGCGACCCATACACCCGCTACTCGATCCCGATGCACGACGAGAAAAGCCTACCGTGCTACACGAACGATGTTGACGTGGTAGCTTTTATCACTAGGCCGGTTTTGACCCGTGGAGCTCCTGTTATCGACGCAAAAACCGGATCAATAAAAAAGGCGTCCAAGGCGCTTGATTCGGCGGATGAAAGGATAATCGTGTGCTATCCTAATCCGGCATACATAGCAAAGAACCGGCTTGGCATTTCCACCGACCTGCCTTTTGAAAAGGGCAGTAACCCATTCATTCAGTATTTAGGAGTATAACCATGGCAAATTTAGGCAATTTCAACGCAGACGAGTACAAGGACGAATACGCTCCGATCCCGGCCGGCAAGTACAAGGCCGTCATAACGGCGTCAGAAATGAAGCCGTCAAAGTCCGGCGGCGAGTACCTGGCGCTGACCGTCGAGATCATCGAGGGAGCCATGAAGGGCCGGAAAGTATTCGGGAACCTTAGCCTGAAGAACGCGAACCCGGACGCCGAGAAGATCGCCAAGATCCAGCTTTCCAACATTTGCCGTGCCGTAGGGATCACGCATCCGAGAGATAGCTCGGAACTGCACAATAAGCCGCTCGTCGTAAAGCTGGCGGTCAAGCCAGAGACTGACCAGTACCCGGCCGGCAACGAGGTAAAGGCGTGGGAAGGGGTGGACGGGACGCCGGATATGTTCCAGGGCCATACCCATGACGTAGACACCAACGCGCCAGCAAGCGACGGAGTAACCGGTACCCCGCGCGTGGGTGCACCCACCACTGGCAGCAAGAAGCCCTGGGAGAAGTAATTAGGTTCAGGCGGGGATTGTTGTGCAAGAGGGCGTAATGGCCTACCCCGACGTTTAACCGCGTCACGAGTCAACATGTCCACCCGCGGGCAATACGCGGGACTGAGCCAGCACTGTCGCCGGCTATGGCAACGCCCACCGAAAATACGAAGCGGGCGGTCGGGTACGGACACAGTACCGTACGGGGAACAGCTCGCGGGTTCAACTCCCGCACCCCGTAGCGCCTTGCCTGTATAGGCTGGCAGCAAGATGCGAAAGCATCGCCCACGGACAGGCCGGAAAGACGGCCATTATCTAATCACGCT
>DATIKF010000153.1:0-12670 GCA_035477855.1 Dissulfurispiraceae bacterium | reverse complement strand
CCACTCCTGTCCATGGGATTTGAGCAGGCTGCGGCGCGTGAGATATCCGGCAACCAGCGGGATAACGATAAAGACAACGACTGAAGTAATGAGAACTTTTGACGGGACGATCACATTTGCCACGCCGCAGAGGAACATGACGATCGGCGCGAACGCAACGAGCATGATAAGGTCGTTCACCGCTACCTGGATGAGCGTGTATGCCGGATCCCCGTCAGTGAGATATGACCAGACAAAGACCATCGCCGTGCAGGGCGCGGCAGCCAGAATGATGAGCCCGGCAGTGTAGTTTTTTGCAGTTTCCGGATCAATCCAGGGTGAAAAAATGGTCTGGATGAAGAGCCAAGCAAGAAACGCCATACTGAACGGCTTGACGAGCCAGTTGACGAAGAGGGTGATCATCAGCCCCTTCGGTTTCTTTGCGATGTGGTGCAGCGATCCGAAGTCGATCTTGAGCATCATGGGGTAAATCATGAGCCAGATGAGAACGGCGATCGGCACATTCACCTGCGAGCCTGAACCGAACTCCATGCCGCTCAACGCGGCGGTAAGGCCGGGCGTCAGTTTCCCGATTGCGATGCCGACTGCCATGCAGATCAAAACCCAGAGCGACAGGTACCGCTCGAAGAAGTTCAGTTTTTTTGGCGCATCCTCTATGAGATCGCAGGTTTCAGCGGGTGATGGATTGTTGTTCATGGATGGAAACTCATTCATGGTTTTCCTGTCTTCAACTGGGCGGCAAACGCAACCGGCAGGCCGCTTTTGATTACCACATCGGCTGCATCAACATCATAGGGAACGCGCAGAAACTCCGTTGCAACCGCATCCTGCTGAATATCGACCATGCAGACGCAGGTTCTCGGGTCACCGTCCTTGGGGCGTCCGACGCTTCCGGTATTGATGAACACCGTCCCGCCGATGTCTTTGCGATACGGGACATGCGTGTGCCCGTAAATCAGTACGTCGGCATCGACCTTTGACGCCATTTCGCGAAAGAATGTCGCGGTACGGTCCTCATACCAGTAAAGATTGTTCTTGTGAGGGGTGGCATGGAAGAGTGCGACTTTTCTGCCCTCGGCGACAAAATCGATTCTTACCGGAAGATTGCGCATATACCCTTTGCTTTTCTCAGTGGCACGCTTTTTTGTCCACATGAAAGAATGGTGAGCGAGTTCGGCCTGCGCAGGATCTTCGTATTTGCAGCCGCACTGAGCACGGTCATTCGCGACAGTTTCATCATAGTTGCCCTGAACGCCTTCAATGCCTTTCTCGATGAGAAAGTCGATAACTTCATTGACGAACGGGTTGTAGCCGCCAAGGTCTCCCACGTGATACATTGTGTCCGGCTTCTGCGCGAGTGCCGCAGCATAGGCTGCCCTGAGTGCGTGGATGTTGCCGTGGATGTCTCCGAATACCGCTATCTTCATATCGCTCTCGCGCTACCTGCACGGATTGGTGCTGCTCTTCCGGAACTCCCCCAGCCGCTTCATACTGGAGGCGATCACGTTCGATTCCATGCGTTCAAGCGCCGCCATCAAAAGGAAACGTATGAACATGTCGGTGTCATTCAGCCGGTAGTATGTCCACCGCCCGCAGCGGCGATCCAGAATGAGTCCCGCCTTTTTCAGTCTCTTTATATGAAACGAGATCTGAGGCTGGACAAGCCCGAGCGCAGCGACCAGATGGCAGCCGCAGAGTTCTCCCTGCTGGAGTATTTTGAGAATGAGGAGCCTGTTCTTGTCAGACAGGGCCTTGAATACGGTCAACACCTCGTTCATGAGCATCCCTCGCATAAAAAATGGTTTATATATAGTTTATAGCGGATACGATGGCTCCACGTCAACCGCTCCTGTCATGACTTTCCTTTATGGGGCACGACACGCAAATCTGTAAATTGACAACATATAAATTATTGGATATATATAGCAAGTAAATAAAAACTTATAAGCCCAATAAGGAGGTGATTGTATGCGGTTGTTCATTATTTCGCTTCTGGTTGTCGGGCTGACGGCTATGGCCGGCTTCACTGCCGTTGGCGGCGATGATATTGTTTTTGGCGTAAAGGGTGCCGGCAATGTGACATTCAGCCATGACACGCATGTGGGCATAGGCAGGCAATGCACGGATTGTCACGACTCGTTGTACGTCACGAAGGAAAAACACAAGAAGGTTTCAATGGCCGATATGAACAAGGGCCAGTCCTGTGGTGCGTGCCACAACGGCAAACAGGCGTCCACCGTAAAGGGCAAATGCACTACCTGCCACAAGAAATAACGAGGAGGCTACCGATGTATAATGGCAAAGACGAGTTGCCGATTATCCAGGAGGATATCCAACGCGCTGTCAAGAAGCCTGCCCCGCAGTGGGCCATGCTTATTGACCTCCGCCGCTGCACCTCCTGCAAGGCATGCACCGCCGGGTGTATTGCCGAACAGAAAAGCCCGCCGGGCATCATTTACCGCCCCGTCTATGAAGAAGAATCAGGAACGTTCCTGAATGTATAACGTCGTTTCACTCCCCGTCCGTGCCAGCAGTGCGACAATCCACCCTGCGTGGCAGCCTGCCCGAACAAGGGTGAGGGCAAAGCGACCTGGAAGAGCACCAAGGGTGTTTCCACCGGCGTTGTCATGATCAACTATACCGAATGCATCGGCTGCGGCAAGTGTGTCGTGGCCTGTCCGTATAAAGCCCGCAACCTCGATAGCGGGGCATTCTACACCGACAGCACCCCGGCGGTACAGGCATATGAGACCGCTCCGACCTGGGAGTACAGCCGGAAATGGCCGCGTACCAAGCCGGAGCTGCCGATCGGCGCTGCACGGAAATGCCATTTCTGTGTTCATCGGTTGAAGGAAGGCATGGTGCCGATGTGTGTGAGTACCTGCGTCTGCCGCGCCAACTACTTCGGCGATCTGACCGATGCCGAGAGCCTCATTGCAAAAATGATGAAAGAACACAAGACAAAGGTGCTCACTTCGGTAAAGTCGCAGGCTGAGAAGGGCAGGCTGACGACGACAAAAGGATTGAGCGCAGTTGCATTGGCAAAGAAGATCGGTTATCCCGGCACCGGCCCGGTGTTCGGTGACACGGCAGCGGCCAAGCCGCGCGTGTACTATATTCTTCCTTAAGGAGGTGAGCGCAATGACCGCACAGAAGAAAGATGAAAAAGGTCTGAATCGCAGGGATTTTCTGAAATGTTCGGCTGTACTCGGCGGCTCGCTGCTCGCCTCGCAGGTCGAATGGGCAGCCGACCTCATGCGCCGCGCGGAAGCCGGACTGCTGTCGCCTGAAGAAGCATACGAACTTATCAGGGCTGAAAACACCCTCTATACAGTTTGCCTGCAGTGCAATACCGGCTGCGGAATCAAGGTGAAGTTTTTCCGTCAGGGCGACAAGGCGGTCGCGTTGAAGATTGACGGCAACCCATATAATCCGTTCGTTGCGGTTCCGCATCAGCTTTACAAAACAGAATCCCACGATTGCAACAGGATAGACATGGCGATATGCCCGAAGGGACAGACCGGCCTCCAGACAGCATACGATCCGTATCGTATCACGAAGGTGATCAAGCGTGCCGGAAAGCGCGGCGAGAACAAATGGGCAACCATTTCCTTCGACAAGGCGATTGACGAGATCGTGAACGACGGGAAGCTCTTTGCGAATGTCCCGGGCGAAGAGAACTGTGTCGTGACCGGCCTGAAAGAGATCTATGTGCTACGTGATGCAAAGATTGCCAAGGAGTTGTCCGACGGGGTTGCTGCCGTGATGAAGGCAAAGGACAAGAAGGCGGCAGTCGCGGAGTTCAAGACGAAGTATGCGCAGTATCTACAGTACATGATCGATCCCGACCACCCGGACCTTGGCCCGAAGAACAACCAGATGGTCTATTTCTGGGGACGGAAGAAGGGTGGCAGGGGAGATTTCTCGGCGCGCTTCTTCGGTGACTACTTCGGCACCGTGCATACACACGGCCATACCACGGTCTGCCAAGGCTCGCTGTACTTTGCCTGCAAGGCGATGAGCGAGCAGTATGAAAACACAAAGTTTGGCGGCGGCAACAAGTTCTACTGGCAGGCTGATACCGAGAACGCCGAGTATATTCTCTCGGTCGGCTCCAACCTGTTCGATGCGAACTATGGCCCGCAGAACCGGAATGTCCGTCTCATGCCGAACCTTACGTCAGGAAAAACAAAGCTGACGGTTGTCGATCCCATATTCAACAAATCTGCTGCAAAAGCAAACCGCTATCTGCCGATCAATCCCGGCACTGACGGTGCATTCTTCATGGCGATTATCCAGTGGATGTTGAAGAACAAAAAGTATGATGCAAAATATCTTGCCTCGGCCAACAAGGGTGCCGCCAAAGCAGCAGGAGAGGCAACATGGACGAATGCATCATGGCTCGTGAAACTCGACAAGGACGGTAAACCGGGCAAGTTCCAGCGCGCGCATGAAATCGGCTTTGCGCCGGTCGAGAAGCGGAAGGACAAGGCAGGCAAGGAGTACGACTTCGAGTATCTGGTCGCCATGATGGACGGCAAGCCGGTGGCGGTCGATCCGAACGATGACAAGAAGGCAGTTGTCGGCGACCTGTTTGTAACGACCGAAATCAAGGGCATCAAGGCGAAGAGCGGACTGCAGATTATTCAGGAATCAGCCAATACGAAGAGCATGGTAGATTGGTCGAAGATCTGCGGCATCAGCGTCAAGGACATCGAGCAGACTGCTGTTGAGCTTGCGAAGTACGGCAAAAAGTCATGCGTGGATGTGCATCGCGGCATTGCCCAGCATACCAACGGTTTCTACAATGTCACCGGTGCCATGACGATCAACCTTTTGCTCGGTAATTTCGACTGGAAGGGCGGCATGATCGCTGCATCGACCTACAATACCACGGGCGGCAAGGAGGGGCAGCCGTTCGATCTCGGCAAGCTCAAGCCCGGAAAGACCTCGAAGTTCGGCATCAGCTCGATCCGTCATGATGTGAAGTACGAGGATACGACACTCTTTACGGGATATCCGGCAAAGCGCAACTGGTGGCCGATTGCGAGCGATGTATACGAAGAGGTGGTGCCTTCCATCGGTGATGCCTATCCGTATCCGGCAAAGGCAGTCTTCAGCTACATGGGAGCGCCGACGTATGCGCTTCCTGCCGGACACACGAACATCGACATTCTGGCTGACGTGAACAAGGTTCCGCTCTACTTCACGACCGACATCCTGATCGGGTCGACCACGATGTATGCAGACTACATTTTCCCTGATTTCAGTTATCTGGAACGGTGGGAGATGCAGGGCTCGCATCCGAACATGCCCGCAAAAGTACAGCCGGTGCGCCAGCTGGTGATTTCGCCGATGACCGAGACGGTCAAGGTTTTCGGGCAGGAACAGCCGTGCTGCTACGAGGCAGTCATGCTCGCGCTTGCCGAAAAGCTCGACATGAAGGGCTACGGCAAAGACGGATTTGCTGCCGGTCAGCCATTTGAGCGGCCCGATGACTTCTACGTCCGCATGGTTGCCAATGTGGCGACCGACGGTACACCGGTGACGGATGCCGATGACAGGGAACTGACGCTCTTCCTCGATTCCCGCAGACACCTGCCGAAGACGATCTTTGATCCTGAGCGCTGGCAGAAGATTGCGGGGGCGAACTGGCGGAAAGTCGTGTATGTGCTGAATCGTGGCGGACGCTTCCAGGATTACAAGGATTCGTACAAGGGAGATCAGCCTGCCAATAAATACGGCAAGCTCATTAATATCTACCAGGAGAAGACTGCCGGCACAAAGAGCGCCTTTACCGGCAAACAGAATCCAGGGTATGCAACGTATCTGCCGATAACGACGACGCTCGGCAAATCGCCGAAAGAGAGCGGGTTAGAAGACGGTTATCCGCTGCACCTGCTGACGCATCGTGATATCCTGCAGTGCAAGTCCAGAACAGTTACAAATTACTGGATTCTCGCCCTCCAGCCTGAAAACTATGTTCTGCTGAACGGCAAGGATGCGAAGGCGCTGAAGCTGAAGGATGGTGACCGCGTAAAGGTGGTTTCGGCCACGAACAAAAATGGCGAATACAACCTGACGAACGGCAAAAAGAAGGCGATGGTCGGCAAGGTAAAGGTGACGGAGATCATGAAGCCGGGCGTCATCTCTTTTACGCTCGGTCACGGTCACTGGGCAACCGGCGCAGCCGACGTTACAATCGACGGCAAGGTCATCAAAGGAGATCCCCGTCGCGCGACCGGCATTCATGCCAATGCGGCAATGTGGATCGACCCGCACCTGAAGAATACCTGCATGCTTGATCCGGTTGGAGGAAGCGTCTCGTTTTATGACACGAAGGTGAAGCTGGTAAAAGTATAACAAGCAAAAGGATCGGGGGCGGTTCCGGAATAGATTCGGGGCTGCTCCCGAAGTATCTCGTATGCCTGACAGACCATTCTCGAGTGAAATTAACAGGACATTTACCAAAGAATATGCTAATTTTAGAATATGAAAAACGTACCGATGCACTCATACGATTTCCCGTCGCTTCTTGATGAATCTGCCCGAATCCACGGTCATCTCTGTCCGGGCCAGGTGCTGGGCGTCCGGATGGCGATTGCGGGGCTGAAAGCAGTCGCTGTCGACGATCCGAAAGGGAAAGACCGCAAGAGCATCATGGTTTTTGTCGAGATGGACCGCTGTGCAACTGATGCGATTCAGTCGGTCACCGGCTGCAGCCTCGGCAAGCGTTCGATGAAGTTTCTCGATTACGGCAAGATGGCGGCTTCATTTCTGAATCTGAAAACGAGAAAGGCAGTCCGCATCGTTGCTCGCGAAGAGGCACGCGATCTTGCCAAAACTTGCTTCCCCGAAGAGACCGATAAGTACAAGGCGCAGCTTGAGGCCTATAAGGTGCTTTCTGACGCTGATCTATTTACGGCGATACCGGTTACCCTTACCGTTCCTGAGGAGGATATGCCGGGGCGCCCTCTGAGCCGTGTTCAGTGCGATGTCTGTAGTGAGTTTGTTCAGGATCGGCGTGAGGTGAATATCGGCGGACGCATTCTGTGCAGGTCGTGCGCATCCGTTCATCAGTCGTCCGAGAGTGTTTTTTTTTCACCCGCCGTTATGCACAATGGTCATAACGGCATGACCATTCGTTCAAAGATTTGGATTGATGTCGGCGGAGAACCGGTGTTCGGAAGAGGCAGGCGGTTTCTGCTCGAAGCAATCGACAAGCTTGGATCAATCCGGCAGGCAGCTCAGGAGATCAGCATTTCGTACAGAAAAGCCTGGGGCTATATCAAAAGCATGGAAGAGCGGCTCGGGTTTGCCCTTGTCGACCGTCATGCAGGGGGCAAGGACGGCGGCGGTGCCAGCCTGACGGAAAATGCGAAACAATTTCTCAAAAAGTACCGCATGCTTGAGCAGGGTATCCATGAACTTGTCGACGACCGTTTCAGCAGAATATTCAGCGGAGCTGAAAACAATGTATCTGAATTATCAGGCAATCGCAGCACCGGCATGACGGTGCCGGTGAGCGAAGCCGTCGGCATGGCGCTTGCTCATGACATCACCGAAATCCGCAAGAATGAATTCAAGGGTCGTGCCTTCCGGAAGGGCCATATCGTTCGTTCTGATGATGTCGAGCATCTGCGACGTCTCGGCAAGGAGAAACTTTTTGT
Source organism: Dissulfurispiraceae bacterium (assembly GCA_035477855.1). GTDB lineage: Bacteria > Nitrospirota > Thermodesulfovibrionia > Thermodesulfovibrionales > Dissulfurispiraceae > JAAYUK01. The sequence continues at coordinate 5,000 of DATIKF010000153.1, read as the reverse complement.
GCTCTCGATTCAAGATGACGAGATGCATGAAGATGAAGCGGCGCTTCTGATTTCGGATGCGCTGAAAGGCGAGGGCGTGTCTGTTCCGGGCGAACCGAAAGAAGGCAAACTGAACCTTGTTGCATCCCGAAGGGGGCTGCTGAAAATCAACGCCGAGGCACTGCGTCGCTTCAACCGTCTCGGTGAAGTGATGTGCGCTACTCTCCATACAAATACGGTTGTGCGCGAAGGCCAGATAATCGCTGCCACGCGTGCAATTCCGCTGGTTGTCAAGAAACCCGTCATTGAAAAAGCGCTTCAGGCGGTTCATGGACGTCCTCGGACCGTTGAAGTGCTGCCGATGCACCGGCCGAAAACCGGAATAGTCATTACCGGCAATGAAGTATATCATGGCCGGATTGCGGATGCATTCGGCCCGATTATGTCGCGAAAGGTTGCTGAGCTTGGAGGCAGCATTGTCGGTATTCATTACGCTCCTGACGATGAAAAGGTAATAGAAGAGAAGCTGCGGGGACTGCTTTCTCAGGGAGCTGACCTTCTGATCACTACCGGAGGCATGTCGGTTGACCCGGATGACGTGACCCGGTTTGCGATACGTCAGCTCGGCGCAAAGGATTTTACCTACGGTTCCGCGGTATTGCCGGGCGCGATGTTTCTCATTGCGTATCTTGATGATTCATCCGGAACGGGCTCAATTCCCATTCTCGGCATCCCGGCGTGCGGCATGTATCACAAGACAACTATTTTCGACATCGTCGTGCCGCGAGTTCTTGCAGGAGAACGCATCGTTCGTGATGACCTTGCAGCCCTGGGTCACGGAGGACTTTGCCTTCACTGCGCCGAATGCCGGTATCCGGCCTGTCCTTTTGGAAAGTCATCATAAAGAGCGCGGCAGTTTCTGCTAATCTATGAACATGCTTTCACGCATTCAAATCCCGCTGGTCGTTAAATTCCTCATCGGCATTGCAGGCACGCTCACGGCCGCGCTGCTCATTTCATTCTTCGTTCTTGCCCAACAGCAGGAACGGCTCATCATGGGGCAGATCGAACGTGAAGCGCGAGTGCTTTTTAAACAGGTTGTCATCACCCGTGCATGGATAGCCGACCACGGAGGCGTTTTTATCGAGAAAAAGCCCGGCATGAAACAAAGCCCTTATCTTTCGATCGATCAAATCATTGATCAGGGCGGGAAGAAATATCTGCTCAAAACGCCGGCGATGGTCACAAAAGAGCTTTCCCGCTATGCGGAAGAGCAGGGTCTTTACTGGTTCCACATTACCAGCCTCAAGCTGACGAATCCTGAAAATGCGCCGGATGACTTTGAGCGGTCGGCAATAGCGTCGTTCGAGCGGCACGAGGCGAAGGAACTTTTTTCAGTCCAGGAGATAAACAAAAGACCTTTTCTCCGCTATATTTCGCCGCTGTATGCGGAAGAAGGCTGCCTGAAATGCCATGCCCATCAGGGATACAAAATTGGTGACATCCGTGGCGCAATCAGCATAACGCTGCCGATTGAACAAACCTGGCAGGAGATTGCCCGCAGCAAGCGCGATATGGCCATCGCCGGTGTCCTGACCGTTCTCGCAATGGCCGGAGTGCTGTTTTTCATGATGAAGCGGCTCGTGTTGACCCCCACGCAGTCCATGAAGCAGTCGATTCATGATTTTTCATCAGGCAGATACTCCCGGGGAGATGTCCTCAGGACAGGTGATGAGTTCGAAGAACTGTCACGCGCATTTTCCGATATGGCTGCCACCATTCATGAGTATCATGATTCATTGAACGACAAAATTCTGGCTGCTACGCGAGACATCGCGGAAACAAATGAGAAACTTCTGGAGGCGAACCGTCTCCTGCATGAAGCGAATCAGCGCAAGTCTGACTTTGTCGCGCGTGCTTCCCATGAGTTGCGAACGCCGCTTACATCGATAAAGGGTGCGATGGATTACATTGCGACCCGCATGAGCGCGGCTGCCGGAGGACAGGCGGTGACGCCGTCTTCGATTGATGACCTTGTGGTGTTCTTCGAACTCATCCGCAAGAATGCCGACCGGCTTATTCGCATGGTGAACGACATGCTCGATATTGAGCGGATTGAGATTGGCGCGTCAGAGCTGCAGTTCAGCGAAACCGACTTAAGCGGACTCATTGATGAGGTGATAGCATACTTCTTTGTAGATGCCGAATCACGCTGCATCAGGTTTGAGCGCACTGCTGCTGAGTCGATTCCGGTCTGTGCCGATGAGGATCGCATACGTCAGGTTCTGATAAACCTTCTTTCCAATGCGATGAAGTATTCACCTGACAATGCTCGCATTGCCGTGCGGGTTGAAAGAGATGAGTTTTTCATTCGCCTCAGCGTCTGCGATGAAGGCCCCGGGATTCCTGAAAAAGAAAGAATTCACATTTTTGAGCGTTATTATCGTCTCGGAGATAAGGAAGGAAGCGGTCTGGGTCTCGCTGTCTGCAAAAGCATTGTTGAAGCGCACGGCGGCGAAATTGCGGCATCTGCAAATCTGCCGGCAGGTGCCTGCATAACATTCACTCTGCCCCGGAAACAGTCTTATTGTAAAATAGATGAGACATGAAAAACTCTCATATTCTTCTTGTAGATGACGACCCGGATATCCTGAAAGTTCTGAAGGCCAATCTCGAACTCCACTCGTTCACTGTGCTGACTGCTGAAACGTGGGGGGAAGGGCAGAAACTGCTTCAGAAATCGCCGGACCTCGTGGTGCTGGATGCCATGCTGCCTGACGGAGATGGATTCGTAATTTGCCGGCAGGTGCGCGGGCAGCACCCTTTGCTTCCGATAATTATGCTGACTGCCCGGGACAAGATTTCGGACAAGATCATCGGCCTGGAAAGCGGGGCTGATGATTATGTAGTGAAGCCATTTGAAACCCTCGAATTAATCGCCAGAATCAAGGTCTGTCTGCGCCGCCTGCAGCCGGTTCCTGCCCAGCAGGTTCACGTCGGCGATATCATGGTAGACTTTGAGCGGCGGCAGGTTTTTGTAAAGGACCGGGCGGTTGTCGTTACGTCAAGGGAGTTTGATCTGCTCGGTCTTCTCATAATACGCCGGGGAAAGGTTGTCAGTCGTGATGAAATACGGAATCATCTCTGGAAAGAGTCGGATATCTACTCATGGAGCCGGGTCATCGATGTGCATATCCAGCACCTTCGTCAGAAGATAGAATCAGATTCGTCAGCGCCGGAGTATATTCTGACGGTGCCGAGCGTTGGATACCGCTTCAGGGATTGAGTGTGCGTGCATGAAGCTGATTGCCCGATGGCTCTGGTTCAGTGTTGGAGCCTGTTCAGTTGTTCTGGGCGTTATCGGGGCTTTTCTTCCGCTTCTTCCTACAACGCCCTTCATGATTCTTGCCGCATACTGCTTTACGAAAAGCTCACCGCGGGCACATGCGTGGCTCATGAACAACCCGTATTTCGGACAGCAGGTGAGGGACTATTATGACGGGAAGGGCATTCCATTCCGGACAAAACTTATCGCAGTAGCGATGGTTACGGCATCTGAAGCATATGTTCTGCTGACGGCGGACGTGCCGGCCGTCAAGGTTGTCATGACGATACTATGGATCGCCGTTTCAGGGTATCTCCTCGTCGGTATTCCGACCAGGTGCCGGACTGATGACAGGCCTGACTCAGGTGACTTCCGCAACTGAATGGCTCATAGACTTCAATAAAGGAGGTTCTTATGATCACGTTTGAGTACATCAATAAATTTATGTATTTCATTGTCAGCACGGCTGATGAAGGGCCTGATGGATCATGGCTTTACTGTTCTGGCGTTTCGATGTCGCAGTTTGTTTCCATAACGCGCGGCCGCCACGGGCTGGCTTCAAATCCGGCGATGCGGGGTTTGCAGCTGAATGATTTGCATATGCGGCGGCAATTGCATGAAAACGGCGCACAAACGAAGAATGTGAAGGGGAACCCATGCGATCTTCTTGTGCCAAAAACCGGCGACTGGTACCGGCAGTTGCTGTTCATCGACAATGCCACGGAAGAGCTCGTGCGTGAAGTGGCGGCAGCCCGTCCTGCCGAGCTTGTCAGGAGTATTTTCAGCGCGTGCATGGTGCAGGACAGTATCCCCCCGTCAGCCTCTTTTTCATCGGTGGAAATGGAAGACTTTCTGGCCGCCCTGTGCGATGAATACAGTAAACAGGCGGGCTGGCCGACCTGCGCTTCGGTAAGGGGGTTCAGGAAGTAACGATAGAACTGCTTTGCTCCGAAATGCCCTCAGATTGTCTGATGATGTGCCATAAACATCGCATCAGGCAGCATGCATGAATCAGAATTGGTTCATGAGTATGGAGCATGCTCGCAGGGTCATTGAAGCGTGGCGTCGTGATTTCAACGAGGAGCGACCGCACAGTGCTCTGGGATACCTGACGCCCGCTGAATTTGTCAGGCTTGAGGAAGAAAAACTGGTTGCGACCACTTAATTGAACGTGGCACTATAACTGGGGGCAGTATAGTGTTTCATAAGTATCTATCATAATAATTACATCTATATCAGGCATTCTGTAGCATAGGAGAATGCCCATGAAAACAGGCCGCCCCAAGAAACCATTGATACTGAACGATGAAGAGCGCAAGCAGTTAGAAAGCATACTGAGCTCCCGCTCTTTGCCCGTTACAATAGTGAGGCGAGCCTGCATCATACTGTGTTCTGCTGACAACATGCCCAACGACAAGATCGCTGGGAAACTTGGGGTAACCCCCTATACGGTTGGGCACTGGAGGCGACGTTTCATGCAATATGGACTGGCTGGTTTGTATGGAGAAAGCCGGCCTGGACGCCCCCGCATCCATGATGACGATGAAGTGATGCGTCTTTTGCAGACAGTCATAGAGGAAAAGCCAGCGAATGCGACACATTGGAGCATGCGTACTTTGGCAAAGAAGACCGGCATTCCCAAAAGTGTAGTGCATCGTTATTGTGAGCTCTTCGGGGTTCAGCCACATCGGAGCAA